>CAYPDN010000445.1:0-3331 GCA_964409445.1 uncultured Granulosicoccaceae bacterium | reverse complement strand
CATCGTTACGCAACAGAACATTGTAGCGAATATGATCCGGATCATTAAAAACTGCTGCTTCCCAGAGATCGAATGAAATGAAGTTACTCAGATACAGGTCAATGTCGCCATCGCGATCGTAGTCGGCTATGGCCACGTTCAGAGCGGTTTGAGTGGCTCCACTGGATGAATCGATCTTCTTACCGGTGAAACGACCTCCATTGTTGATGTAAAGCCATACGCCGTCATCTCGTGCAATGATCAGGTCGGTCTGGCCATCGTCATCGAAATCAATCGCGGTAGCACCGTATGTCGCTCTGGTGCTGGACAAGCCTGCTTCACCGATGATGTCGACCATGGTATCACCCTGGAGTGACAGCAGAACATCGTCCTGCCCGAAACCACCACTGGCAAAAATTTCCATGCGGCCGTCGTTGTTGATATCGATTGCTGCTCCGCCGGTGAACGGTGATGCTTCGTCTTTTGAATAGATATGTTTGTAATCATTCTGCACTGGTACCGGCACAAAAGCCTGCACATCAAGTGATTTCAGTTTTGAGGCATTCGGGCTGGATGCGCAGCCGGACAGGATGGCCGTGGCTACTGTCACCAAAAGAGGTAACCGGCAATTTGCAGGGCTTAATTTTCTAATTGAAATATTCAATAGCTGTTACTCCCGAGAGTATGATTATCGTTGATCCCGGGTACCTTTCTACACGGGATGCTATCGGTATTTGTTTTCAGTACAAACACTCTGGATGCAATCTAAAACGTATCGGCGCCATTGTAGAAGGAGCTTCAACGTAAAGTTGGTACCCGAGTACTACCCATCATATGATGGCTCGCAGCGATTGTATCACCGGAAATGGCTGATTCTGCTTTTCCTTGTACGTTTGACACGTGCTGTTGGTCCATTTGGCTTAATTTAGTCGATTTAACTGTTAGAAGGCGGTAAAGCCCACAGCATTTGTGGGTAATTTGCCGGTTTCTGCAAGCAACATCAATCGGTGTTTCAAACCACTATATTAGGTAAGACCGCTACTTTTCTATAAAGTTTGCACTCTCCTCTTTTGTACATTGAATATAACGGGTTCGAACATCGCAGCACTAAGCATTGATACCCGAATGTCCGGTTGCTAAAGGCTGTTTTTTGGGTCGGCAATCTTGCGCTGTTCTCTGTAGTCTAATTTAACTCGCTGAATGTCTCTCGGACAAGTAAGCGGTACATTTCTCAGCGAACTTTATTATCAGGTATCGATCGAGTGAGGGAAGGGTGCGAGAAAACGCTTACCCCCAGACCAGCAATATCATCGGAACTCCTACCAGAATTATTATGATATCCAGGGGCAAACCCAGTCGCCAATAATCATGAAAGTTATAACCTCCGGGGCCAAGTACCAAAGTGTTGGATTGATGTCCTACCGGGGTTAAATAAGGAGATGCGGCACCTATTGCCACCGCCATCAGGAGCGGATCAGGTGCCAGTGAGAATGTGTTTGATAAGCTCAATGCTATAGGGGCCATTAATATTGCAGTAGGTGTGTTATGCACCAGATCGGACAGTAACATTGACGTAACCATCACAAGTGCCAACAAAGCCCACAGCGGTACGTCTCCGGCGACCGATACAAGTGCGTTGGCAATCTGTTCTGTAGCGCCGGTGGTATGTAATGCCTCTCCCACTGGTATTAAAAAACCCAGTAGTACAATGACTGGCCACTCGATACTCCGATATGCTTCACGAAGAGATACAGCCTTAAGGAGCACAAGTATCCCGACTACAGTAGTAAACGCGATCTGCACCGGTAACAATCCGAGTGCGGTTGCAATAATGCCCGCTGAAAAAACGGCTGGGGTTAGTAGGGCGGAACGCTTCGGTGTGATTTCACTGCCTCGATTTTTAATCGCCAGGCAACCTAAATTGGCACACAGTTCTGTTAGTGCTTCGCGTTCTCCCTGAAGCAAAAGAACATCACCGGTTTTAAATCTGATGTGTTTGAGCCTTGCGCGAGATGGATGACGTTCCCTTGCAACGGCAAGAAGGTTGACACCGTAGCGTTCATGCATCTTTACTGATCGCATGGCGATACCGGTAATCATTGAATTGGGCATTACCACTGCTTCAATAATGCGTACATCGGGGGAACCCTGCCACATACTATCGGTAATTTCTGCTCCTGCGTGTACCAGTGACGTGTCTTCAAACAATGGTTGAAGTGCTTCACTGTCACCTTGCAGTATTAGCACGTCAGCTGCAAAAATCGGTTCACTGCCACTCGGGGCTAAACGCCTTCTCCCGCTGCGGACTATGGCTATGACTGATGCTTCGTTGTCACACATCGCTTCGAGTTCGCGTACAGTTTTGTCTACTAAGCCCGACGTATCGGGAATGGAGATTTCCGTTAGATATTTTGCTATTTGAAATTGGTTGTCACTGTCGTTTTGACTGTTTTGTGGCAATAAATACCGGCTAGCCAATACCAGGAATGCAAGACCGGCAACTGCAACTGCCAATCCAACAGGGGTGTAATCAAACATGCCAAATGGCTGCCCCGTTTGTTCGGCACGAAAGGTTGCAATGATGATGTTGGGTGGTGTTCCAATTAATGTAACAAGGCCACCCAGGAGGCTTGCAAAGGAAAGGGGCATTAACAGAGAAGACGCTGCACGTTTTGCCTTACGCGCATCGCGCATTGTTATAGGTAGCATTAGTGCCAGCGCACCAATATTGTTCATAAATGCTGAAAGAAGGGCGGTGGTGCCGCAGTTAGCCGCAAGCTGGCTGTGTTTTCCTGCTCGAAACACACCGAGGTACTTTAGAAACAAACTGACAACACCGGATGTTTGCAGCGCCTGACTGATAACCAGCACACTTGCAACAGTGATTACTGCAGGATGGGAGAATCCAATAAACGCATGATCAAAGGGCACTATGCCTGCGTAGAGGGTTGCCATGAGTGCGCAGCCGGCAACCACATCGTAGCGCCAGCGATTCCATACAAACAATGCCATTGTGACTGCCAGAATAACGAAAATAGCAATCTGGTCATTTGTCATACAATCAATTTCGTCCCTGAATTCTTTAAAGCCGGCGATGGTTGGCGTTCGGCGGCAATTATAAATAATTAATTCAGCCGGTTCGCATGGTTTGTCTGTAAATGGTCAAAATAGTGATCTAATTCACCAGCAGGTGTATGGCCGGATGTGCTCTACGCGAAACTTTGATTGATACAGACTGCTCAGCAGGGTCGGCGATGTAAATCATTAAAGTTGTAGATTTTGCGGTCTAAGAGCAGAGATATTGCAGGCAAAAAAACAGCCGGCGCAGGGCCGGCTGAGTTCTACTCAATAA
>CAYPDN010000444.1:0-3334 GCA_964409445.1 uncultured Granulosicoccaceae bacterium | reverse complement strand
AGTCGCTTTGTAAAACTGGATGTGACGTCCGAGTCTGATGCTAAATCCATGTTTAGCGTCGTTGAAAAAGAACACGGTAAACTTGACATTCTAGTTAATGCCGCCGGAATTGAAATCGAAAAAACCATCGAAGACACGTCCCTTGACGAATGGAATCAGAGTTTCGCAGTCAACGTTACAGGCACTTTTTTAACATCAAAGTACTCGCTACCGCTGCTGCGTATCGCTGCCAAAAGCGGCACTTCTTCAAGTATTATAAATTTCGGATCTTATGATGGCTTCATAGCAGACCCGGGGCTCGCAGCTTATTGTGCGACAAAGGGAGCTGTGCATGCTCTTACCCGCGCAATGGCCTGTGATCACGGGCCGGAAGGTATCCGGGTTAACGCAATTTGCCCCGGGTATATTGATACACCTATGCTGCAAAGCTTCTTTGAAGGTGAAGGATCAGGTGGAGACGGCGGCAATATTGACTCATTGCAGCAAGCGGTGCGCGATGTACACCCAATGCGCACATACGGTACACCTGAAGACATAGCCAATCTGGTTAACTGGCTGGCGTCCGATGAGGCGCGTTACGCCAGTGGTCAGCTTTGGGTATTAGATGGCGGACTATCAGCCCAGGTTCAACAGATGAGGTTATAGAGACATGGCCAAAACAAAATCAACCAAAAAAAAACCAATAATCATTACCTGCGCTCCAACTGGTGGTGTTCACACACCCACAATGTCACCGCACCTGCCAATTACGCCTAGTGAAATTGCGACTGCAAGTATCGAGGCGGCTGAGGCTGGCGCATCAATTATTCATCTGCATGCACGCGATCCTGAAACCGGCAAGCCCGATCCGCGACCAGAAATATTCAAACAGTTTTTACAGATCATTAAGCAATCCAGTGACGCTGTAGTAAATATATCAACCGGTGGGCAGCTGGGCATGTCGATGGATGAACGACTGGCCGCAGCACTTTCAGCAAAGCCTGAAATGGCATCTTTGAACATGGGTTCAATGAATTTCGGGTTGTTCCCGATGCTTGAAAAATACAAAGAGTTTAAGCACGACTGGGAGCAACCGTTCCTTGAGATGACTCGCGATTTCATCTTTCCAAATACTTTTGCAACCATAGAATACGCGCTCAAAAACCTCGGTGAGAAACACGACACTAAATTCGAGTTTGAATGTTATGACCTCGGCCATCTTTACAACGTTAAGTGGTTTGTCGATCAGGGTCTGATCAAACCACCATTCTTCATACAGATGGTGTTCGGCATTCTTGGCGGTGCCGGCGCAGATCTCGACAATCTGATGCATATGCACAAAGTTGCAGAACGACTATTCGGTGCAGAAAACTATGAATGGTCCGTGCTGGCAGCAGGCAGAAATCAAATGCCGTTTGCTACACAAAGCGCGATGCTCGGCGGAAATCTGCGTGTTGGTCTTGAAGACAGTCTATTTATAGAAAAAGGTGTGCTTGCAACATCAAACGCGGAACAAGTCACCCGAATTCGCGGCATTATAGAGAACCTGGGGTTACGTGTTGCCACACCTGATGAAGCACGAGAACGCTTAGCGCTTAAAGGTGGCGACGCAGTGGGTTTTTAAAGCCTGCAGCACAGCGCAATGAAATCCCTATACGAATCAGTATTACAGATGAAGAAACCCCATCAATGAAACTTAGCGGTAAAGTCGCCATCGTTACCGGTGGCAGTCAGGGCATTGGTCGCGGCATTGTCGACGCGTTTCTTGCCGAGGGTGCAAGTGTGCTTACCTGCGGACGCAGCAGCCAACCGAAGAACCTGCCGGACAACTGCGATTACGTCTCTCTGGATGTCGCTGATCCTGATGCAGTAAACAGGTTTTCAGAAACACAGGGCTGCATAGACATACTGGTAAACAACGCAGGCGTACAAGTAGAGAAGACCGTCACCGAAAGCACTGATGCAGACTGGGATCTTGTGATGGGTGCCAACGCACGCGGAGTGTTTAACCTGTGCAGATCTATGATCCCAAAAATGAACAACGGCGGTTCAATCATAAATATCGGGTCAATCTCCGGCAACGTCGCCGACCCTTCTATGGCTTTATACAATGCGTCAAAAGCATTTGTGCACGGACTGACCCGTTCGATTGCAGTGGATCACGGGCCGGATATTCGCTGCAACGCCATCTGCCCCGGCTGGATAGAAACAGGTATGCTGGAAGCTGGCTTTGCAACAGCCGCTGATCCGGAAGTTGCGATAAACGATGCACTGGTACGGCATCCGGTAAGACGCTTTGGAAAACCTGCAGACATAGCGGCCATGGCAGTATGGCTTGCATCAGCTGATGCTGCGTTCGCCACCGGACAACTCTTTACTATCGATGGTGGCATGACGGCGTCATCACCACTTAACCCGGGGCTTTTTTAATGTCTGACTTCAAGCACACTGCAGTATTGGGTGCCGGTGTAATCGGTGCCAGCTGGACAGCGTTGTTTCTAGCATCAGGTCGTAGCGTTGCAGTTTACGATCCGTCACCAGAAACAGAAGCAAGCGTAAAAGCCTGTCTTGAGAAATCGTGGCCTGTACTGGAACAACTTGGCTTAACTGCAAATGGCAATCCTGACAATATAAGCTTTCACAAGACCGCAAGTGACGCCGTTGCCGACGCTTCGTTTATCCAGGAAAACGTTCCGGAACAAATTGAAATAAAACATGCACTGTACCGAGAGATAGAAGCGGAGCTACACACTGACGCTGTTATAGCCTCTTCTGCATCAGGCCTTACGCTAACTGAAATGCAATCCGGTTTTAACAACCCCTCACCGCTGGTGCTTGGCCATCCTTTTAATCCACCACACCTGATCCCGTTAGTGGAAGTTATGGGTAACGATAAAACCGGCACTGGGGTCGTCGAAAAAGCAGAATCATTTTATAAAGCAGTCGGCAAAGTCACAATCAGAGTCAACAAGGAAGTCCCCGGTCATGTCGCCAATCGACTGCAGGCAGCGGTCTGGCGCGAAGCCATTCACATGATAAATAGCGGTGTTGCTTCTGTGGAAGATGTTGATACAGCAATGTGGGCCGGTCCCGGTCTGCGCTGGGCTGTTATGGGACCTACAATGTTGTTTCACCTCGGTGCAGGTGACGGCGGCCTGCAAGAGTTCTGCGAGCGTTACTCAGTAAGTTTCAATCGCTGGTGGGATGATCTTGGTGAGTTGCATCTGAATCCGGAAATTACCGAGCAACTGGTTGCGGGTGTCGAGCAAGAGACAGACGGTGCGTCCGGTGCCGAATTGTCTGCTAAACGGGATGCAATGCTGACAGCAATTTTGCAGGCAACCCATAACCTGCG
>CAYPDN010000443.1:0-3338 GCA_964409445.1 uncultured Granulosicoccaceae bacterium | reverse complement strand
CATCGATTGGTCAGGATACTTTTGGCGATATTGATGTAGAGGAATCTTCTGTTGCGGATCTTGGTAATCATCTGCAAGGCTATTGGGAATCATTGAGAGCCGCGGTTCGGAATCAAAACTAGTCAGACCATTGAGAATGGAAGCGTTTGCTAGTGGACATTAGGCGAACGAGCGTTGAATACGACGATATATTGAATGAATAATACGGGCACTTTATAGTTTTAAAATATAGTTGGTCAAATCATTCAATTAGAAAGAGTGTTTTAAACCCGCAACTTAGTTGCGGGTTTTTTTTATGGTGTCTTTCTGGGTTATTGACGGTATTGGCCCAGGATGATAGTTCTGGCGTAATGACGACTTCGAATTTTTATCTTCATAGAAAGAGAGTGGTGTCGCTATTGAAATTCAACGCTAGATTTAAATTCCTCTTTAGCGATAGAAATTATACCTGTCTCTCGGGTATGTGTACTTTAAGGAGATGACGCCAGAGCAACTACGCATGAATCAGTGCCGGTCCATCCCCAGCCATCGCCATCTGTGTCAATGCAGGGTGGATCAACATTGAGTGGTGTACCAATATCACCGTCGTGTACCGGCCATGCAAAAAAGGTGTCGCGGAAACCTATGTTGTCTACGAAAGTGAAAAACTGGCTGTCTCTCTGTGTCACAGTTATGCCAGTCGCGAACGAGTCGCTGCTGAGAAAATAAGTTCCTTCCAGCAGTTCAAAGTTTGCGCCGCTGTCAGATGTTAACCGGGTGATGTTCTCACCCAGCACTTCTACTTCGGTATCATACCGTGTGGTGCTGAATCGGAACTCAAAGGTATTTCGAGCTTCCGGAAGACGCCATTGGTTGTGTCCAAGATAGCTGGCCTGGTTAAGCCGGTTCAGCCAGTCAGAGGCTGTGAAGGTTCTGTTGAATGATCCGTCCGCGTTGATGTTACCGGATAATCCAAAAGGCTGTGACCGCGCTATGCGGCTGTCTGCAAGCCAGGTGATTTCAAGCTGTGGGTGATAATAAGCTTCTACAGTCGTTGTATCTCCATCCAGGTCTCGTGGCTTCAGTGGTTCGATAGCATCGGCGTAAAGGGAGTAGTTTTGGTAGACACAGGACGTGTTTCCGTCCCATCCAAAGCCGTCTCCATCAAAGTCAGCGCAAAACTGTTGTGCGGCGGGATCGACTTCACTGCCAATATCACCATCGTGGACCGGCCAGACAGCAAATCTGGTTAATCCGTCTGAAGGCCCGGTTCCAATGTGTGTTGTACTGCCATCACTTATATAAGCACGTCCACCATCCGGATGATAAGTGTCGGTGACAAAACGATAGTCAGCTATTTCATAAGTGGGTAGATACATTGTGTATCTCGAACCGATTATTTCATCGAGCTCGTGCTGACCACCCAGAAAACCTAACACGTTGCCAGGGATAAAGCTTGTGGATGGCAAGCGCCATGAGCTGTGTCCCATGAAGCCGGCGGCATTCATTGCAGAGATATAGTTGTCTGCGGTGGGCCATTCCACAAAACCGTATCTGTCGATTCCTGGCAGGGTTTCAAAGCAGAAGATTCCATCCGTACAGTCGCTGGCGACTGCTCTGTCGATACCGAAGGTTTCCGTTAATGGCAGATTGGGGTGAGCGACAACTGTGATATCAAAGGTTGTGTCGTAATATGCCTCAACGGTAGACGGATCCCCGTCCAAATCGCGTGGAAGAACGTCCGCCAGCACGAAAACCGGGCAAGCTGTGGCGAAAGTAAAGATCATTGTTTTAATAATGTGTGAACTCATCGATCACTTCCTCTGATAAAATGTCATGACATTATAACAGCTATCCGTGCAACGTCAATTTGTCTCTATATCCCTGCAGAGTGGAAAAGGAGTAAATAAGGTGAAATCTGTAACCGGGCAAGTTCGGACCACCAGGTGAATCGGAACGTCCGCTATCCCGGAATCAACCTGCACCTGGCTTGGATGCTCGGAGGGGTTTCAATAAGGGGCTTGCAAACAAGCTTTTCGTTCACGCTCAAATCGATGCTGACTTTGCCAGGTAGAGACACGAAAGCAACACATTGTTGTGGAGCTAAACTGCGGTGTACATTCGACTAAGGGACGTTTGTTGTGAATGCCAAAGTTGTTTCAGGCAAGCTGATGGTTAAAAACTACATTCTTACTAAAAAACTAATTGAATAAATTCATACGTGGTATTTTAAAATAACTAAAAATTATAGATGTAGCCGAAAGTAGTGTAATTTATTCAATGCTGTAGATGTAATTCTATTGTCGGGGAAGTCAAAAATAACGCTTGTTCATGCATTAAAAAATAAGCAGATAGTTTGGAATATACCGTTTTATGCCGGTATAACAGATTAGGTTAAACGTCATTAAAACTGTATTTACGGTTATCTGAAAACGCATAAAAGAAGCTATTTATGTTTTAGGTTTTAAGCTTTTAATAACCAAAAATTATATGACTATTATGTTTACGGTTGTGTGTCACACCGTTAAATAAATATAGATGTTAGTGAAAAAATTAGTTTGGTTGGGGAACAAATTCTGCTGCTCGTGAAGCTGGAAGTTTCAAGTTTCATTTGAGCGGAAAAAATGTCAACCAAAAAAACCAAACTAATAGCAAAGCCAATTTCTCTTCAGGCTCTTGAACAACGGTATTTATTAGATGCTGCAGTTGCAGCAACGTTGGCTGATGCCGCGTCGGATGACAGATCGAGTGCAGAGTTCGATAACGCTTTGCAACGACTTCCTTCAGTAAAAGATATAGATAGTCGGCAGGAGAATACGAACGTTAAAGACATAGAGTTTCTCGAATACGGTCCTCAGCCACAGAGCAATGAAATAGTCTTTATCGATAAAGCGGTACCCAATATTGATCAGCTAATTGGCGATATCAGTCCTACTGCTTCTGTTTATTTTATCGACTCAGCGACCGACGGTGTAGAGCAAATAAGTGATGTACTGGCTCACTACTCAGATGTCGATGCCGTACATATTATCTCGCATGGTGATCAGGGCAGGTTGAACCTGGGGTCGTCAGTGCTTACCACTGAAACCATGTCTGGCGAGCACATCGATGAACTGGCAGAAATTGGCCATGCACTATCAGAACACGGTGATATTTTAATTTATGGCTGTGATTTCGCAGACGGTGCAAGAGGGGCAGAAGCGACAGCGTTGCTTGCAGAATTAACCGGTGCTGACATAGCTGCATCAATTGACGATACAGGTGCTGCAGCGCGTGGTGGCAATTGGGATCTTGAACATCAGACAGGTGATGTGGATGTTCGCGTAATACAGGCGACAGACTTTGATGGAATCCTTGCG
>CAYPDN010000442.1:0-3348 GCA_964409445.1 uncultured Granulosicoccaceae bacterium | reverse complement strand
TAGGTAATCCCACCTGAGCTGATCAGCCATAATCCATAGTACGTTCATTGCAGCATTCTCTTGGGGTATCGCATTATGGCAGATGGTTGCAAGTATAGAGATTGTTGCTGTGAGGCAGAAGGGTTCTATTGACTCGCCTGCACCGTAATTCCTGAACTGCCAACGCCAATATGTTTTGGCCTACTGCAGTTGTTCCGAAACTAGTGGGCCACTAGTATCACCAATTAACAACAGATACCCGATACCTGACATTCCATTTTCAGGAGGAAGTATAACGGGCTGGGAATTAGTAAAACTTCATATACTTTTCTGTCTCCCAATCAGAAACATGATTGATGTAACTTTCCCACTCTTCACGCTTGAATTCGAGATAGGTTTTTTTCATCAACGAGCCAAATACCTGTTCTGTTAGTGGATCTTTTTCGAATGCATCGAGCGCCTCTTCAAGCGTACGCGGCAGGTAACTGACTTTTAGCCTGGCGAGTTGCTGTGGTGATTTTAGATACATGTTTTCAGTATGTGGTGCGCCGGGATCAATCTTTTCACGAATCCCCTCAAGGCCTGCGGCTAAAACCAACGCACCACCCAGATAGGGATTGTTAGAAATGTCTGCTGCGCGTAACTCCACCCGTCCACCACCGAGCGGTACACGTACAGCGTTGGTGCGGTTGTTGTTGCCAAAGCACGCAAATACCGGTGCCCATGTAAAGCCGGACATACTGCCTTCTTTAATAAGACGTTTGTAACTGTTAACGGTGGGTGTAACAACTGCACAAAGCGCCGGAAGATGTTTTAAAATACCACCGATAAAGTAGTATCCCAATTCAGAGAGATTGCAGCCGCGTGAGTCTTTTGATGATTCAAACAGGTTCTTACCAGTTTTTATATCAGCCAGAGACATATTGTAGTGAGCCCCACTGCCTGCTCTGTCTGCAAACGGCTTAGGCATGAATGAGGCAAAAAAACCATGCTGGTTGGCTACCTCGTTAACGAGAAGGCGAAAAAATACAAAACGATCTGCCATTTCGAGCCCTTCAAAATAGTTAAAATCGATTTCAAACTGGCCATTACCATCTTCATGGTCGAACGAGTAAACATCAAACCCCGCCTGCTGAAGGCTACTGACGATATCATCCAGTATCGTTAAGCTGTCGAGCGTGCTTCTTATATCGTAAGCTGGCTTTGCCAGATCGTCGCGTTCTCCGACCGGGGTAATTTTGCCTGTCTCATCTTCGTGCAACAAAAACAGTTCAGGCTCAATACCGAAATTGAACTGATAACCCATCTTCCTGGCACTTGCTAAAACCTTCTTGTATATCTGTCTTGAGCACGGTTCAAACGCTTCGCCCTCACAAAACAGATCACTGGCAAACCACGCAACATCGGGTTGCCATGGGCAGACAATGACACTGTCTGCATCAGGGTGTGGTGAGACTTCTTCATCACTGACATCCTGCGGTACACCGTCAAGTGCCGCTCCGGTACAAAGCTCCGATCCGCCCATCATTCTCTCCAGGTGAGAGATTGGAACCATTTTCGATTTACATACCCCATGGATATCAACGTACGAGGCAAGTGCGTACTTTACGCCCTGAGATTCCAGGCTTTTACGCAATGCTGATGACGAGCTGGATTTTTTTGATCGTGCTTTTTTCTTCGCGGCCACGCTGTTGATTCCTTATGAACGATTGTGCAGTATCTAAAATTTAGCAGAATGTTACCAGCGTTATTTACCTGACAAATCAGCTGTTCTCTAAGTGACATATTGATACGACACCATACCAAGAGTGCGACTTTGCCGAATCAAAACTTCACTAAGTAACGTTCAGACCACAGCTTCCCGGTGACCCAAAAAGCTCTTTTTTCTTTATCCCAGGCAATACCATTGAGAACTCGCTCATCATTTGCAGAGGAGTGTTTTTTAACAAGATCAATCAGGTCGTAAGCACCAGCCAGTTTTCCGGTTATCGGGTTTATCTTAACAATGTAAGTGCTGCGCCAGATGTTAGCCCATATATAACCTTCTGCGAATTCGAGTTCATTTATGCGTTTAACCGGGTGCTGCTGGTTGGAAACATTAATCTCATGCTTTATTTCAAAGGTAGATGGATCGCGAAAATAAATCGTAGAGCTGCCATTGCTCATAATAATTTGTTTGCCATTGTTGGCGAGCCCCCATCCCTCTCCGTCGTATGTCATCTCCCGCTTTAATGAAAAATCATCCGGATCGTAGACCAGTACTTTATTTTCTTTCCAGGTAAGTAGGAACAGTTCATCGTCTAACAGAGTCAGTCCTTCCGCGAAGTATTTTCGTGACAAAGAAGACTCTGCCAACGCCGCGTCCCTGGCCGGGTGATACTTGCGTATCCTTGACTGACCGTACAGACCGCTCGACTCGTACATTACACCGTCAGATAACTCCAGACCCTGAGTAAAATAAGAGGAATCATGACTCACCGTTTCCAGTATTTTATACAGAGCGCCATCATCGGCCACGGCTGTTTCGATAAACAACACACCGCAAACAACCAGATAGAATATAGATCTCATAAAATAGCCATTCTTTAATACTGCTGCTCCTCTGGTATCAGCTACCTGCCGTACCCGGATTATCAATGCAATGTAGTATATCACCCGACTCTACTACAACCCTTTCACCATCGACCAGCATCAATTCAACACTATTGAGATTCGGCTAGCGAAAGTCCATGATCCACCTGCTCCCCAACCAAATTTGGTGTGCCCGGCATCAATCAACAGGCACAACTTACGGACAAAGTCGCAAGCAACTAAATACTGGTATGGACATAGGGTTTGACAAGCCGGACATTTGCATTCGATTGCCAGGCTACGGCGCAGACAGCTGGAATTGATCGCTCTTAACAAGCACAATACGAAAACCGCAAATCAAAATTCACAGGACTACAGCATGGCTATTAAGCTTAAAACTACCATCACAGGATCAGTAAAAGGCGACTGCCCCTCGCATTCTGTTGCGAAATGCAGCGTCCGCGACGTTGAAATGACAATTGATGAGCCAGTCGAACGCGGTGGCACAAACGAGGGATTGACTCCGACTGAAGTTGCGGTCGCCGCTTTGATTGGTTGCACCAATGTTATATCGCACAAATGTGCAGACAAGCTGGGCATCGATCTCGGCCATCTAAACATTGAAGCCAAATACGATCTCGATCGCAGAGGTGTGCTACTTAGTGAAGAAGTGGATGTGCCGTTTCCGAAAATCGTTCTGAATATCGTCGCTGATGGTGCGGCAACAGACGCTGAACTTCAGCAGGTCGCTACCGAACTGGCAAAATATTGCGCAGTATCGAAAGTATTTCGTGGAGC
>CAYPDN010000441.1:0-3349 GCA_964409445.1 uncultured Granulosicoccaceae bacterium | reverse complement strand
AAGAAACACCGCTTGAAATTGCCCCGGGATTAAGCTCAAAAACTGACAATCATGTTTTGCTTAAGCGTGAGGATATGCAGCCGGTTTTTTCGTTTAAATCTCGCGGTGCGTACAATCGCATTTTTAATCTGAAGCAACAACAACCAGACATAGAAGGCGTCGTTTGTGCATCGGCTGGCAATCATGCGCAAGGTGTTGCGATGTCGGCTCGCAGGCTCGGTCTTCGAGCGGTGATTGTGATGCCTAAAACCACCCCGACTATCAAGGTCGACGCGGTCAGAAATTTGGGTGGCGAAGCAGTTTTGCACGGTGACAACTACGATGAAGCTTATGCTGAGGCGTGTGAACTGGAAAAATCCACTGGCTACACGTTTATTCATCCGTTTAATGATGAAGACATCATTGCCGGTCAGGGGACCGTCGGTATAGAGATTTGCCGACAGAACCCGGGTGCCTTCGATGTGGTGTTTGTGCCGATCGGTGGCGGCGGACTGGCATCCGGTGTTTCGATATTGATGAAATATCTGCGGCCGGAAGTTTTGGTGATCGGGGTTGAACCTGAAGATGCTGCGAGTATGAAGGCATCAATTTCTGCCGGTCGACCAGTGGTGCTGGATGAAGTTGGTATTTTCGCCGACGGTGTGGCTGTGAAGTCGCCGGGTGATGAGACTTACCGTATTTGTAGCCAGACCCTCGATGGCATCATTACCATCAGTGTTGATGAAATGTGTGCAGCGATTAGAGATGTGTTTGACGACACCCGAACCATCATGGAGCCAGCTGGCGCGCTGAGTGTTGCAGGGTTAAAAAAATATGTCAGTGAGAACGGCATCGTTGACAAAAGTCTGGTGGCAGTTACCACTGGTGCCAACGTCAACTTTGATCGTTTAAGGCATATCTCGGAGCGCGCCGAGATAGGTGAGCAGCGTGAAGCGCTGTTGGCGGTGACTATTCCAGAGCAACCCGGCAGCTTTCGCCATTTTTGTGAAATGCTTGGTAAGCGCAGTGTTACCGAATTCAATTACCGCTACTCTGATAGTCGCAGCGCTAACGTTTTTGTCGGTGTGCAGTTGTCTGAAGGTGCCGCTGAGAGAGAACGCATTGTTGATGATCTCAGGAACTCTTCTTTTACCGTTGAAGACCTAACTGACAATGAAATGGCCAAGCTGCACGTGCGCCATATGGTAGGTGGCAGTTCGCAGGCAAAAAGGGATGAAATGTTGTATCGTTTTGAGTTTCCCGAAAGGCCGGGCGCACTTGCGGCATTTTTAAATAGCATGGAGCAGGGATGGAATATTACCCTGTTCCACTACCGCAACCATGGTTCTGCGTATGCGCGTGTTCTGGTCGGCATGCAGGTGCCGGCTGAAGATGACATTGAGTTCAAGCGTTTTCTCGATAAACTGGGTTATCGCTACTGGTGCGAAGACGATAACGTCGCCTACCGTATGTTTCTTGGTTGATCTTAATATACCTTTTTGAACTCCCTGCTGTTCGTACAGTAAAAAAGCAATGGTATAGAAAAATCAAAGCGCTATTCAGGTAATGCTGTGGGCAAGCGCTTCTAACATCTCTTGTGCCTTTTGTATTTTTTCTTTTTTTGTATCATCCGTGCCTACCGGTCCGTCGACAAAAAGATTGGCAAGCCCGTGCACGGATGACCATGCCAATAGTTCCTGAGTGCTCAGGCTGTCCGGATCAAGATCTTTAATAGTATCTGCAAAACCTGCGGTCAGGTGGCGGCTCAGCGCGTTGGCTGCTTTGCGGTAAGTCTCATCGTTTGAATAGATAGTTTCTTCACGCCACATAGCGCGGAAGAATGCCGGTTTATCAATCGCGAATTCTATGTAAGCCAGGCCAACTGCACGGAATGGATCTTTGTCTTCTGCGTAAGCTTTGTCTTTGGCGACAGACATCGATTCGGTTAGCTGAACCAGTGCTTTTGTAGCGAAGGCGGTGAGCAAGGCGCGTTTGTCGGCATAGTGGCGGAAGGCTGAAGACGGTGACACGCCAACCAGTTTGGCGCAGGCACGAAGTGTCACTGCCTCCAGACCGAATTGCGTCGCGATCTGATCAACTGCATCGAGCAGTGACTCGGCCAGATTGCCGTGGTGGTAGCTGTTCTTTTTTTTCACCTGGGCTTTGCTCCGAATGGATGGTTCAAGTCCGGTCTCGAAGGGACGATTTTTTCGGCTGCCCGGTGCGCTAAAGCTGTCTTCATGGCTGGATTATGCCTTGAAACACCCTCGATGTGTACAATGTTCACATTTTGCTTGTAAATTGGATTCGCTGAATGTATATTAAATGTGAACAGTGATCACATTGTGTGAAAACTGGTTTTTAGCTGTTCTTTTTTATTTTCCAAAGGAGCGATGATGACTTATACAGACAAATCTACAGTGGGATGCAGAGCCGCCTTTTCAGAGCACTATACAAACGAGAAGCGTGGCCGCTGGACGGGTTTTAATATTGCGGCGATGGTTGTTGGGTTTGTGTTTTTCTGGCCTGTCGGCCTGGTGGTGCTTTACTGGATTCTAAAAGGGCGTGATGCGCGTGATCTGCCCGCGGCGGTGCGTGAGCAGTGGGGCCAGTTGCGAGGCGGTGGTTACAGCCGGTCCGACAACGTGGTGTTCAATGAGTATCAGCAAACACAATATGACCGCATCAAGGAGATAAAGGACGAGATTGACGCTCGCGCCAAACATTTTGCCGCGTTTCGCGATGATGCGCAGCGACGCAAAGATGAAGAAGAGTTCAGCCGATTTATGGCCAGCTCTCCTGGTCAATAGATCAGACGGCGCATTAGTGTGGGCTTTGTATCGCTGGCTTCTCCGTTCGTATCAGGGCGGGGATGCCGGCAGTAGAAGCCGATCAGGTGTTTCGTCCGTTGGAATTAGGTGGACGTCCTCCACATGTGCCGTCGCAGGCCGTGGACCTTGAACCAGACGGTTCAGGTGGGAGCAATCAACGCTGAATCAGGCTTCCCGCCGTGGCGGACATGCACAACATCAACGTACAACCGCTCCCGGGGTATCGAATTAGGCTCAAGGGAATAACGGGCCTGCTAACGAACACCGCAGAGGACGTCCAAACTTTAACACTGTAAAATCTATGCAGTAAGCTGTATGGCGTTACCAGAAATTCAACTCACTATAGCGGCAAGTATAGCGCGATATTGATAAATACAGTCTGTACCGATGTGGCTCGGCGAAAAATGAGCCTTTAACTGGATTTTGTAAGACTGTTACAGCAACTGAGCCTGGGATATGGGTTCCAGAGCCTGCGGTTTATCATTCAGTACCTTTTCAATCCGCGCTTTCATATCAACAATACTGTCTGAAACGCTCTC
>CAYPDN010000440.1:0-3351 GCA_964409445.1 uncultured Granulosicoccaceae bacterium | reverse complement strand
TTCAGTGGGTTGTCTACGGAGATGTTGCACCGGTATCGTTGCAAGTGTCTCGCGCAGAGCATGTTTTTCTTGCCAGAAACGATATGGATCAGGCAATGATCGCAGCGGATCTGCCACAAACAGAGATTCCGCTGCTGGGTATTATCGATCAGTGGAAGCGCGACTATAACTTTGTTGGATCATACTATATTGATATAGGCAACAACCCTGAGGGTGGTGAATATACCGATTGGAGCATTTCGGGACCCCTCTACCAGGAATATATTGCAATGGGTAACGAGATAGCTACCCATTCATGGACTCACCCTCACCAGACAAGCCTGTTGACAGCTGAAGAACTTGAGTTTGAATTTAAAGACAGTGCTGCGGAAATTGGCGCGCGCCTTGGCGAGCCAGTTGTTGGTGCAGCAGTTCCAGGGCAGGCCGAGTCTCTGTTTGTTGTAGAAACACTTGAACCCTGGCTTGATTATCTCAGTGGTCGCACCGGTGTTGCCGGATCCGGTTATGCCGGTGCATTCGGTTACCTTGAGCCACAACATGACATGATGTATTTCAGTCTTAATATGGCGCCTGATTTTACCTTGATCGACTTTCTCAGACTCACGCCAGCTGATGCAATAGAGATCTGGAGAAACGAAATTGATGTCGCGCTCAATCATGCACAAACTCCGTTAGTACACTGGCTCTGGCATGACTATGGTCCTACTACACAAACAGCTGCAGGCTTGTACACAAAGGAAATGTTTACCGACACAATCGCCTATGCAAGTAGCAAAGGTGCTGAGTTTGCAACGGTTAAAGATCTGAATAAGCGCATTAACACATTCGCTGGTGTTAATTTATCTGTTGGTTCGTCCGGTGTTATTTCGGCCACTGTTGATGTCACCGGTACTGATACCGGGGTAGGACAGTTTTCACTGAAAGTGTCTGATGATCAAAAGATCAGGCGGGTACAGAACTGGTATGCGTACTCTGACAACAGGGTGTTTCTGCCGGAAAACGGTGGTGAGTTTTCGATTACCTTAGGCGCTGCAGCCGAGCCTGTAACCAGAATTACCTCGTTGCCAATGCGCGCACGGTTGATGTCATTAACCGGTGACGGAAATGTTCTCAATTTCACGATGCAGGGCGAGGGTGAAGTCAGTATAGCGTTGAGTGATACTATGACGAATAACACCTCGGTCACCGGCGCTCAATCTTTTGTTGAATCTGATGGTGTATTAACGCTGCGGTTCGATGACAATGGTACCCATGTGGTGGAACTGACACCGGTGACACCTTTAAACACAGCGCCGGTTGCGGCGGATGGATCAGTACAAACTGAAGCGGCCGTTGCGGTACCACTTGTTTTATCCGGTTCAGATGTTGATGGTGACACGCTGAGTTTCAGTGTTGGCAGCAATCCTTTAAGCGGTGTTTTAACCGGTGTGGCACCCAATCTGACCTACACGCCAAACGCCGGGTTTGTCGGTGCAGACAGCTTTGAGTTTGTAGTTAGTGACGGTGTAAAAACCAGTGAGTCAGCGCGCTTTGATATTCTGGTAGATGCAGCACCGGTTCCTAATTCAGTGCCGGTTGCCAATCAGTTAATACTGGAATCACTCAGCGATCAGCCGTTATCAATCAGGCTCAGTGGCAGCGATAATGAGCAGCAGGCGCTCAGCTATGAAGTGACCACCGCACCTCTGAACGGCACTTTATCGGGCACAGCACCGGATCTTGTCTACACTCCGGCAGCCGGCTTTGCCGGGCGCGATTCTTTTGAGTTTGTAGTTAATGATTCCATCGAAAACAGTGTGCCCGGTGTTGTTGTGGTTAATGTCGAGGCACAGCTCGGGCAGGTCATTGGTACCGTGTCCAATACTGCTACCGCTATAACAATTGACGGCGATCTGGCTGACTGGTCCGGCATGACCGCATTTGATACTGATCCACAGGACATAACCGGTGCGGGCAATGACATTGACTGGCGTGAAGCGTATATGTCTCACGACGATACCGACTTTTATATCGCTTATCGTGAATACGGTGATGCGGATCTTACCTGGGGTAATCAGATATTTATTGATACGGATACTGATGCAGCAACCGGGTTCAGAGGGTTTGCAAACGAGTCGACAATCGGGGCGGATTTTCTTGTCGAAGGTGGTGCGTTGTTTCGCTATACCGGTGATGATCTGGCCATTCAGAATGACTGGTTCTGGGAATATATTGGCAATCTTACCGCTGCCGTGAATGGCGACAGTGCAGAGATAAAAATTCCGCGTGTACAACTGGACAACCCTGAGAACGTGTTGTTGTTTTTCTATGGTAACAGCGCGGCGACTGCAGGAACTGCAATTGATTTGTACCCTGACAATGCGTATGACGCCGCGTCAGTGTTGCGTACCCGGCGATTCAGCTATTCAGTTAACGTAAACAACGTGCCCGGTAATTTTGCACCGGTGGCCTTTGCACAGCGCATCGAGTTGACTGAGGGTACTGCCTACCCGTTAACGCTGACAGGGTTTGATCAGGATGGTGATGCACTGGAATATTTTGTTAATGATGCAAGGCTGGCTGGAACAATAACCGGTACCGCGCCGGATCTGGTTTACACGGATGGCGTGGATGGAGATCTCCTTATCTACGAGGTCAGCGACGGTATCACCTTCAGTGACTCTCGCTCTATACAGTTTTTTGTGGTGCCGCCTCCGGCTGTTAACAATCGACCTGCTGCAAATAACCAAACTTATAATGTACTTCCCGGAACTGGCGTTGCGCTGACTCTTACTGGCACTGACGCGGACGATGACAATCTTACCTACCGACTGGTAAATTCGCCGGTCAATGGCTTGTTGTCGGGCTCAGCACCCAATTTCACTTACGCTGCATCCGTCACCGCAACAGGCGTCGACAGTTTTACCTATGTTGTCAATGATGGTCGGATAGACAGCAGCCCTGCTACAGTGATGATTAACGTATTGACGCAGTTACCGGTCAACGCCGTGCCGCAAGCTGAAAGCCAGAATCTAACCACTGCTTTTGAAACAGCGGTAAGCGTGAATCTGGTGGCATCGGATGCTGATAACGATCCACTAAGCTATAGCATCACAACACAGCCGACGCTCGGATCATTGTCTGGTACTGCACCGAATTTAACTTACATTCCATTTGCAAATGCAACTGGTGCAGATAGTTTTACCTACCTGGTAAATGATGGTATTGCAGACAGCGCAATCGCGACGGTTGTTATTGATGTGCAGGCTGCAGAACCTGTGAATGAAGCGCCAGTTGCCAACGGCCAGTCGCTTACGACGGCCTTCGGACAACCATTAGACATTATTCTAAGTGGTCGTGATCCTGAACAGA
>CAYPDN010000439.1:0-3352 GCA_964409445.1 uncultured Granulosicoccaceae bacterium | reverse complement strand
ATGGCCGCGTGGCGTGGCCTGGCAGGCCCTGCAGGCATGCCGGAAGAAGCAACAGAAACGTTGACCGTTGCGTTTGAAAAAGTCTGGAACTCTGCAGAATTTCAAGACTTCATGAAGGGCCGCGGCTTTGGTTTGGTCTGGAAGCCAGGTGCAGAGTTTAGCGAGTGGATGGCCTCCAGTGACGACGCACTGGGAAGCGTCATGAAGGCCGTAGGACTTGCCAAGTAAGTCTTGTTAATTAGCATTTCTCAAACGTAGCGTAGTTAAATACGTGAGAGTTAACGATGCAATATCAGGTGCGGTGTTGGTGGTCTTTGCAGCAGCAGAGATCGCCTACACTCGCACTTTTCCATCACTTCACGGCCAGTCTTACGGACCCGATCTGTTCCCGACACTAATAGGGATCGGTTTGGCCACATGTGGAGTACTGCTGATATTTCGAGGCTTACTGTCCAGACGCAGTGCCTCAGACCCGGTTGGCAAACAATGGGTCGATACCAGCAATATCGCAGACTCGAAGCACGCAAGAATAAATGCGGCGCTGATACTGGTTTTTCTTTTACTCTATATATTCCTTTCCGATCTTATCGGATTTATCCCGCTTTCATTCTGCACAATCGCGGTCCTTCTGTACCGCCTCGGCTCTTCAATTATTGTTGCCTGCACCATTGCAGTTGTCGCAACCGCAGTAATTCAACTACTGTTCGCCAAAATTCTACTGGTGCCGTTACCCGCTGGATTGCTACAGGGACTCGTGTGGTGAGGCGCTTATGGACGCCGTAGTTCTGGCCTTTGGTCTGATCTTCGATCCGCAAGTTTTGGGTGTCATGCTGCTGGCTGCATTATTTGGTCTCTTTGTCGGTGCGATACCAGGACTGACAGCCACTATGGCTACCGCGTTATTGGTGCCGTTTACATTTTTTATGGATCCGGTTCCTGCTATCGCCTGCATTGTCACAACTGTGGCCATGGCAATTTTTGCCGGAGATATCCCCGGCGCGTTGCTTCGCATACCCGGAACACCGGCATCCGCTGCCTACTGCGATGAAGCCTATGCTCTAACACGCAAAGGAAAAGCAGAACTCGCACTTGGCACCAGCCTGGTGTGCGCTGCCATTGGTGGCGTGATGGGCTCACTGGTGCTGGCACTTAGCGCACCAGCCCTGGCTGAATTCGCTATCAAGTTTTCATCATATGAATACTTTTGGCTGGCATGTCTCGGCTTGTCGTGCGCGGTAATAGTATCAACCGGCTCAACGCTTAAAGGGGTTGTATCGCTACTGATCGGTTTGTTTATTTCGACCATTGGCATTGATATCACCGCCGGACACCCTCGTTTTACTTTTGGCAGCGTGGAGATGATGGGTGGGGTTAGCTTTATTCCTGCAATGATTGGTATGTTTGCGATATCTGAACTGATTCGCTTTACCGTATCTACCAGATCACCACCAGCAACACCGCAACAACCTGTCAAGCGGGTTTTCCACGGTATCGGCACCATAGTTAAGAAGTACAAGCGCAATGTTTTTCGTGGTGGATTTATCGGTGCAACTGTTGGAATATTGCCAGGTGCCGGGGCCGACATTGCAGCATGGATCGCCTACGCTGCGTCAAAAAGATACTCTAAAAATAAAGAAATGTTTGGCTCCGGTCATGTTGAAGGACTGGTAGACGCCGGCACTGCCAACAACGCAGGACTTGCAGGTGCATGGGTACCCGCAATTGTCTTCGGTATTCCCGGTGATTCAATTACAGCTATTGTGATCGGCGTGTTGTATATGAAAGGGATGAATCCGGGACCAACCGTATTCCTGCACCAACCCGAACTTATCTACTCAGTGTTTATTGCATTCTTCATTGCCAATCTGGCCCTGCTGCCACTCGGGTTTCTGGCAATCCGATTGTCACGTCAGATCTTGAGAATTCCAAGACATGTTTTAATACCGGTTATTTTGATGTTCTGTATTGTAGGTTCCTTCGCTATAAACAATACCGTATTCGGTGTCAGCATCATGCTGGTCATGGGCGTGCTGGCTTATCTTATGGAAGAAAACGGATTTCCGGTTGCACCAACAATTCTCGGTATTGTTTTGGGAACACTGCTGGAAGATAACTTTATGTCATCGATGATCAAAGCTGATGGCGACTTAACCGGATTTTTCTCAAGACCGATTGCGGCAACCCTTGGTGTTATTGTAATCGCACTATGGCTTGTACCTATGGTTCGGTTCGTCATTCGCAGGTTTTCTCACAAGCCAGCTACCTGAATCCATAATCGGCCAGGCCTGGCTTTTCAAACTCAACTTTGCTCCGGGTTTTCCACACCTATAAAACCACCAGACTGTCGACTCCAGAAGTTTGCATACAAACTATTGGCTTGCAACAACTGCTCATGCGTACCCTCTTCCACAATTTTTCCTTCGTCCAGTACAATTATTCGATCCATTCTGGCAATGGTTGAAAGCCTGTGGGCTATCGCAATAACTGTTTTGTTTTCCATAACACTATTTAGTGCCATCTGTATTTCAGCTTCCACTTCGCTATCAAGCGCGCTGGTTGCTTCATCCAGAATTAATATTGGTGCACTTTTTAGAATTACACGTGACAATGCAATACGTTGACGCTGGCCACCAGACAATTTGATGCCACGCTCACCCACATGTGCATCGTAACCGGATCGGCCCTTTGCGTCCTGAAGCTGCATAATAAAATCGTGTGCACGTGCCTCTCTTGCCGCGGCTTCAATTTCATTCTGCGTAATGTCAGTTCGTCCCAGTGCAATGTTTTCTCTAACAGAGCGATTTAGCAATGCAGCCTGCTGACTGACCATGCCAATAGAAGAACGCAAACTGTCCTGCTCAACGCTGCGAATATCCTGCCCGTCAATCTTCACGGAGCCGTGTTCTGCTTCGTGGAATCGTAAAACCAGATTAACCAGCGTAGATTTACCCGCCCCGGATCGACCCACCAGACCTACTTTTTCACCAGGCTTTACGGTCAATGACAAACCATCGAGACCGCCCTGTTCCATGCCGTAGTGATGCCGGACATTATTAACTGTTATTTCCCCGCCACTGACTTTTAACATCGGTGCATCTGGTGTAATCGGTATTGAGAGAGGCTGAGCAACGGTTTTTAACGCTTCACGCAAACTGCCAACACGCAGGAATATCCAACGTACAGAATCGAATATCCACTCTGCCATTGTAGTGATGCGCAAACTAAGCGCGACAGCAGCACCGATAAGTCCAATAGATGCGTCTCCCTCAGTCCACAGATACAAGCCATAACCTACAAACCCCACCATCATGAAGCCTTCAAGCGCGGTCAGTATGGTTCGCAGTGAAACACC
>CAYPDN010000438.1:0-3359 GCA_964409445.1 uncultured Granulosicoccaceae bacterium | reverse complement strand
ACACCACGGAATATTGAGTAATCTTTAAACGCTATTTGCAGCCCGTACATCGGTTTATAAAGGAACACCACAAACCATACGATGGCTGGCAACAGCATCAGGTACAGTTGCCACTCTCTCTTTATATGATCGATAAACCGTACCAGTTTATCGCCGAACGTTTGCTTTGGACGCACGTTCGGATTAGTCGGTGATTTCTGACTTGCTGGCTGACTCACTAGCCGCGTTGTCCTGTAAGAGCGACCCCGGTTTCCGCGTCAAATACGCTCACCAGATGTGGTGGTGCGAAGACTTGCGTGACACTGTTCAGGTGCTCGATATCACCGTGTGTTTCGGCTTTAACTATCAGCTGGTTTTCGCCAATGCTTGCGTGTAGTAATGCTTCGGAGCCTAGTGGCTCCACCAAATTCAGAGAGATTGGAATGGGCGATGTGCCATCGCCTTCGCTTAATGTGAGGTGCTCCGGACGCACACCAATTACAACCGGCTGGCCGTCTTTTACATTAATGTTGTCTGGCAAGTTAATCGAGATGTCGTTCACAGTCGCCGTAAAACCTGATGGTGAACTGGTGATTTTTCCCGGCATTTGATTCATTGGAGGAGAACCAATAAAGCTCGCTACAAATGTGTTTGCAGGATTGATAAACAACTCCATCGGTGTTCCGATTTGCTCGATGTATCCGTCGTTCATAACTACGATACGATCAGCAAGTGTCATTGCTTCGACCTGATCGTGTGTTACATAGACCGACGTGGCACCAAGCCGTTTGTGCAGCTGTTTTATTTCCGCTCTCATTTGGGTTCGCAGTTTTGCGTCTAGATTAGAAAGCGGTTCATCAAACAAAAAGACTTTGGGGTGTCGCACGATGGCACGACCCATTGCGACTCGTTGACGCTGGCCACCGGATAATTCCGCTGGCCGCCGATCCAGGTAGGGTGTCAGTCCGAGTATTTCACTGACTTCTTCGACGGTTTTTTGAATGTGTACCTTCGACTCTTTGCGTATGCGGAGTCCGAACGCAATGTTTTCGAATACTTTTAAATGAGGGTAGAGCGCATAATTCTGAAACACCATTGCCACATCGCGGTCTTTCGGTGCGACGCGGTTGACGATTCGACCATCGATACTGATTTGACCCGAGGTGATTTCTTCTAGCCCGGCAATCATGCGAAGGGTAGTCGACTTACCACATCCGGACGGACCTACTAAAACAACAAACTCCTTTTCGGCAACTTCGAGGTCAATGCCGTGAACAACTTCAATGCTCCCATAGGCTTTGACAATACTTTCAAGTAAAACGCCCGACATTCAACCCCCGGAAATGGTGCCACCAGTCGCATCTTGGTGACGAGACTGGTATACTAGTATTAAGACCCTGTCAAAATCAACCTGTTTCGCTGGATTGGTAACGATGTGACGCTGGTGATTTTATGATTCAAGCTGACTGAAACAGTCAACTATCATCATGATTTTGACCGGACACAGCACTATTCCGAACACCGCCGGATATCAAATGAAGTGAATATCGATGGAGTCAGTTAAGCAAGTTCCTACCCGCAGAACCAGTGTCGATCTTGTCTTTGATCATCTCTATCAAGAGATCAGTCTGTTAAATCTGCGTCCTGGAACCAAAATCTCAGAAGCGGACATCGCCGCGCGCTTTGGTGTTTCAAGGCAACCTGTGCGTGATGCATTTAGTAGATTGGAAATGCTTGAGCTGGTTGTCATACGCCCGCAAAAAGCCACAGAAGTAAGAGGCTTTTCAATACAGGCAATCGATAAAGCCCGTTTTATAAGAGCTTCAGTTGAGTCTGAAGTATTGCGCCGTGCGGCTTCTCTGTGCGATGCAGCTGGTGCGAAAAAGCTTGAGAAGTGCCTTGAGCAGCAATGCAAAATTGTTGATGACGAAATATTCGACGCATTCAGTGAGCAGGACTACCTGTTTCATCAGGCGCTGTGTGAGATTGCAGGAGTTGGTTTTGCGTATGAAGTGATTTCCGGTGAAAAAGCCAAGGTAGACCGTTTGTGTGTCCTCAGTCATAACAAGGGTGATCGCTTGTCGGAGTTATTGCAGGATCATAAAGATATCGCTGCAAATATAATCGAAGGAAACAAAGAGAAAGCGGTGACAGCCGGTATGCTGCACTTGTCGAGACTGGATGCGACGATAGATAAAATCCTGCTCGACCATCCGGATTATTTCGAAAGTTAGAAGGTTTTAGCTTTCAGCCAGTTCCGTTGTGTTGACTTTAGCTAATGGAGTCATGCCTGCAAAGTTGCTTCGCTTTGAAGGCCATGCAAGGCATGACTCGATTATGACTGCCTGTTTACTGCCTGTTTACTGCCTGTGTCTTTAAGGCTGTATAAGTGTGTTGCTTACTGCTGGTATCGACTTGCGAGTACCGTCTGCAAACTTAACCTGCAATTCTGTGATCTTGTTGCCTTCACCGGCTGCGAAAGACAGGTGTGGCGATTGATCGGTAAGCATGCCTACCGCGTTGGTTACCTGGCGAGTATAGCCTCTGCCTGCTGCGGAAATTGCAGTAACCTCTGCACCAATCCACTCTGCATTGTCAGGCACTGCCAGTGTTACCACGTCACCCTGGTGATTGTTGATTAACGCGGTGACCGGGCCACCCATATTAATCCAGGTGACATCCTGACGAGCATCACCGTTGAGATCGGCGACAATGGCAGACTGACCGAAGTTTTTGTTTTCAAGACCGAGTTTTTTGGAGTGTACAAATGCAGGGCCGTTGCTGCCATCCACTTGCAGACCATTGAAGCCAGGAAGTTTAAAGTATTTGTGGGTAATCAACTTGATGTAGTTTTGCGCGGCCAGCAGGTCGAGCTTGCCGTCCAGGTTTAGATCTTCAAACACCATGCCCCAGCCAAATCCGTGTCCGGTTATGCCAGCTTCTTCCGCCACGTTGGTGAACTGTCTGTTGCCGTCATTGCGTAACAGGGCCCACTCCGGCTCAAAAACTTCATCATCTTCCAGATCGCCGCGAACCAGAAAGGTCGGAATTGAATCGCTGGCGTTTGATAGCGCCAGATCCTGGTCGCCGTCGTTATCGTAGTCACCAATTCCAAGGCCCATCCAGAAGCCGTTTTCAGAGTTAAAGGAATTTTTGGTAAATGTACCGTCACCTTCATTGTGCATGATCTCAATGAGGCCGGTGTTGTTAGAGATAACCAGATCCTGATAACCGTCAGAATCGAGATCGGTAAAAGCAGATAAAAAGGTATTTTGTGAGCCTGCGGTGCCGGATTCTTCTGTGACATCAGTGAATTTTAGGTTGCCATCGTTACGCAACAGAACATTGTAGCGAATATGATCCGGATCATTAAAAACTGC
>CAYPDN010000437.1:0-3361 GCA_964409445.1 uncultured Granulosicoccaceae bacterium | reverse complement strand
GATCTGAATGCCGGATCCAGGTTTGCCATTACTTTACGCAGCTTTGTAAAATCGCGATCAATGTATGCGGCCTCGGCAACGTATGGCACCACTTTTTCCTTAGACATACCCAGACGTTCAGCATGTGCAAAAGCAATTGTGGCTTTTTCGGTTTCGCCCTGCTTAAGTGCCACCTGACCTAGAAGAAAGTGTGCGTTGACGCTTTGTGGTTGTAACTCTATAGCGTCGGTCAATTGATTAAGTGCATTTTCCAGCAGTTGCTCTCGCGCCACTGGCTCATCACCTTCAAGTGTCAGCAGCTCCCAGTAGTTATTGGCTATCTGCAAATGGATATTCGACTTGGCAACACCTTTTGATCTTAATGCGGAGGCTTCCAGTCGTTGGATTTCTTTATTCAGCCGACTGATTTTTTTGTCGAGCATTTGATAGGCAACCAGTCTAATCCGTTCGTTGGAGTGTCCTACCGCACTTTTTAGTACCGGCCCTGACTGGCTGTCACGAATATGTCTTGATGCAACGACTTTGTTATACAGGGCTTCTGTATCGCTATCGAATGCGAGCTGTTCTATGAAGCCGCGACTGTCAAGCTTTGGTAGTGGACGACCAATCGGAGCTGCAAACGGAAGATCTGCGTTATCGGTGAATTGCCAGAATACGTTTTCCTTGTGACGGTGCCGAGCCATGATTGCACCGAAAGTCATTGACAGCCAGCAACCCGCAGCACCAAGGAAAGGTACGAAGACGCTCATTAAAAATAGCAAAAATATTAGTGGTATACGGCGCCCCGGTATCAGATTGACCATTAGTGCTGATATACATAAAGCAGCAAGCAGGCTCATCAATACATGTATGCCAAGCAACAACTGCTGACTGAGATCGAATGTCAGGCTAGCCAGATATCCGTTGCCGTCGACAAGTATTACGGCAATGGCAAATTCAATCGCCAGAACCGCACACAGAAGCGGTATTCCGAGGAGATTACGCAACACGTTTGCGTTTCCCCCAAAGCTTTATGCCTTTTTTCTTGTCAGATGCGTTCTTCGAAAATCCCGCTACTTTGTTAATAAACTTAACGCATGTTTCTTCTGTATCGCGTTTTTTGATTTGCTTGGCGCTGACAACCTCTGTCATTGAGGCAAGGTCAATACTGGCTTCGTCATACAGCTTTTTTGAAACTCGTTGTAGAAACGCCCGACTCTGTACTTCATTCATCAGAGGTAACAGGAATACCATGGTTGATTGATTCTCTGACTGTTCTGGCTGCCATGCACTATCCAGGCTTCTGATATTGGCGCTCAGGAAATCCATAACGAACTGAGTTTTATCACCCGGTGTGATCCTTATTGCCAATATGCAGGAGGAAACACTGTTCTGGCGTGCGAACCGTACTGCATTGCTAAGCTCTGCCATAAACCAGCCGCTGCGTGATTCGCCTTCGCTCTTGGAGCGGGTCAGCATGTCGCCAACATAGCTACCCAACAGGGATAGAACGTTGAGGTTCTCCTGTTGGAAGGCCATGAAATGCATATCTTTGATGGCGAGAACGCCATGCAAGTATCCGTGTGAATCGACAATCGGAACAGCGGCCAGCAGATCACTTTCAACTGTTTCAGTTTCCTGTGCGTGCAGCTTTACGCTGACAAGCTGTTTGCTTTCTATGGCTAATTTGATCAATGGATCAAACAAGTTAAGCTCCGGCATGCCACCGTGTGTCGCGATTGGTTTTGGATCAAGTCTGTCATGATCTTTAGTACCGTAAAGACCTGCGACCTGTACTGCACCAAACTGTGCGAAAACTGCCATCAGTTCAGTACCAGCTTTTATTTCATTGCTGGTGTTGGATGTGAGCATCGGTTTGAGTTGCTGCAGCGCTTGTCGAACACTGATTCGATTGCCTGCCATAAACTCTTCAAGCTGGCCGTGTGAGACTTTCAGTACGTGATAGTCTTTTGAGAATTCTTTTAATCGATGGCGCAGGTATTTATTTTCTGCGGATTCCTGAGCACTTTGCTTTTTACCAGCGGATGCAAAATCTCCAACCAGAATGCTCATAATGATAGTGCCGACTGCGAGTGTAATCAGAGCACTGGTTTGATCGGCGTAAGCCTGCCATGGATATGCAAGCGTTGCAGCGCATGCAACACCGCAAACAAAACCCCAGACTGTACCGTAACGCGCTGCAAACAGCACCGCTGGCATCACGATCCAGGGAAAGCCTGAGTTCATACCGACTGGATCGTTCTTAAAAAAGAAAAATCCGATGACCGGTACAATCAGGGTAAATACAACCAGCTCAATAAACTTATGGGACCATTTTTTATCAGGTCCCGTATCGAGCCAGGAAAATCCCTTTTTGTGTTTCTTAACAGCCGAAGATGGCAGATTGAAACTGAGCATTATTTATACGCTCCGCTTACCGTGGGTTGATTATGGCGGGCCGGATCGGCGCGGTGGGTCGGTTACTACCTGGCTGGCGCTGCACAGATGCACCGCCATTGATCGGACCGGATCCGTCATTCGCTGCGGCTAAAACTGGTCGACCGCGTGAATTGGCGTCGAACTTAACTCGTGCTAACAGTTCTTCAATTGTTTTGTTGGCCGTACTTGAAAGGTTGCTGTAACCCCATCCGGTTCTGGTCGCACTGGCTGTCCACAATACCTGGTCAGATTGCAGGTCGACGAACTTCAGTGACATACCAATAGATGGTTCGTTGTCGAGTCCGTTTTTGTATGACCACTCCTGTACGTCACCTGTAATGCCGTAGCGAAAACCATTTTGAATTGCCCACTGTTTAGCGTCGTTCAATTGACCGGCTTCATCGAGAAGGGCAATAACGCTTTGATTGGCAGGTGCTTTGTAGACCTCCAGATTATTGACGCCTCTGGCGCGCAAGTGAGTTTCTACCAGTGCTGAGGCACGATTGCCTGCCAATGGTGTTCTGGACAGATTAGTGATCGGTAGCAGTGCCCAATTTTCGGCAGAGCTTACGATGACGCGGTTTGACGAAGTTATCGTCTGGCATGCACTGAGCAATGCGCTAGAGAGAACAAGTACGCTGGCTAAAATTTTGATGCGCATGGTTATGTCCGATTCAATTCCACTAAAAGTTTGAAAAAACAACAGTCTTTCGTCGGTGTTCCATCATTGGTGTACACCATGAGGCATCACGTTCGTGATGCAGTACCGATCCGAGTGACGGTTAAGTCACAGAATCCGGCAGAGACTGGAGCATGAACTGTTCCATAGGCTGGAATGAATTTGAGACAGGGCTCACCCTGTATACGTGACCGCGGCAACAGAAATTTGCTGAATCAGTTATTCTTTGCCAATGCAAAGTTGGTTTGAAGCTCTTAAAAAAGC
>CAYPDN010000436.1:0-3381 GCA_964409445.1 uncultured Granulosicoccaceae bacterium | reverse complement strand
GGGTGAGCCACTTCGCATCATTACGACACACCTCGAATTCTTTGCTGTTGAACAAAGAAAAGCTCAGTTGCAGTATCTTTTACAATACCAACAGGAATGTTGTGAACGATTCAGAGAGCCTTCTCCTTCCGGTACCGGATCTTATGTGGCACCTCCGGAAACTGACCGAACCATAATATGTGGTGATTTTAATATGGAGGTCGATGTTGATCACTATAAATACTTTACAGAGAACAGCGGTTTTGTAGACGCATGGAAGGCTGTACATGGTAATACTCCACATGCACCCACCTGCGGCATCTACGATCATGAACAATGGCCGAACGGCGAACACTGCAGAGACTTTTTCTTTCTTTCATCTTCGCTTGTAAAGTTTGCTGCAGGGATAACGGTTAACACGGAAACACAAGCTTCAGATCATCAACCCGTTAGACTTATTCTTGAGTCTGGTAATAGCGTATAGATTTTCTTTAGTAGTAGAAGTTACTTGTAATTAAATGGTTTCAGGAATTCGGAATCAATGAGCAGCTGATGGAACAGTCTATTTTCAAATATATTTTGCGCCACAGTCGCAAAGAGCAGGTGCTGATTCTGGTGATCACTGTGCTTTCCATGCCTTTGATCTACTACTCTCTCGAAATACCTAAGCTTATTATAAATCAGGCCATTGAGGGGGAGGACATCCCGGGTTCCATTCTGGGGTTTAAAATTACACAGATCAGCTATTTACTGATTCTGTGTTGTGCTTATTTGGCATTGACTGTAGTTAACGGTGCAATCAAATACCATTTAAATGTGTATCGTGGGGTGTTGAGTGAAAGAATGCTGCGGCGTTTGCGCTATGAACTATACAGCCGGGTATTGCGATTTCCAATTCCTTACTTTAAGCGCATATCACAAAGTGAAGTCGTTCCAATAATAACTGCAGAGACTGAACCACTTGGCGGCTTTTTCAGTGAAGCCTTCGCACTACCTGCTTTTCAGGGCGGTCTTCTAATTACTTATTTGGTGTTTATCTTTAATCAAAATATATTTTTAGGTTTTGCAGCAACCGCGATTTACCCGTTACAGATATACGTTATTCCAAAGCTTCAGCTGAAAGTAAATGAACTATCGCGCAGACGTGTGCTTTCTGTTAGATCGCTTGCCTCCAGAATAGGTGATGCGTTTGCAGGCACCACCGAAATTCGTTCGCTTGATACATCAAAGTACGAGCGGGCAGAAATTACCAGCAGGCTCGGTTCGCTTTTTGAAATCCGCAGGGAAATCTATAAGCGCAAGTACTTCATAAAATTTCTTAATAATTTTTTAAATCAGATAACGCCCTTCTTTTTTTATTTGGTTGGTGGCTATTTTGTGATTAAAGGCCAGCTCTCCCTGGGTGCGTTGATTGCTGTGTTAGCTGCTTATAAGGATCTTTCCGGACCCTGGAAGGAGCTGTTGAAGTACTACCAGATAAAAGAAGATGTTCGGGTAAAGTACTCACAAGTTATCAACCAATTTCAACCTCGAGATCTCCTTGACGAGAGCTTTCTCGATAGCGATGCAGCTGCAGTTAAACCTTTATATGGTACATTGCAATCGAACGGAATTGCATTTGAAGCAGAAAACGGTGTCAGGCACATTGACGGCGTTAGCTTTGAATTGCCGCTATCGAAACATATGGCAGTTGTTGGGTCATCTGGTTGTGGCAAAGAAGAGTTAGCGCAAATGTTAGCTCGTCTTGTTAACCCGACACGCGGTCACCTTAATTTAGCGGGCGTTAACATGACCGAGCTCCCGGTGGCGCTTGCAAGTCGCCGTATAAGTTATGCAGGGCAGGGGGCGTATCTTTTTAATGGTAGTGTACTCGACAATATTTGTTATGGATTGAAAAACCATCCAACCTCTTTAGATATTTCCTCAGAAGAGATTAACCACGCCAAAGTGGAGGCTGAGCGTACTGGCAACAGCAAATACGATATAAATTCATCATGGCTTAGTTATGATGCCGCCGGGGTTGATAGCCAGACTGCACTGGAGGCCAGGGTAATCGACATGCTCTCTGCTGTTGAGCTTGAAAGAGATATATACGAATTGGGGCTACGCAGTAAACTGGCGCAAAATCCAGATGCCGAGCTTGAAGAAAAATTATTGGTGGCGCGACAAAGATTTAGTCTTGAACTAACCCGCGGCGAGCTTAATCACCTGGTTGAACTGTATGATTATAATCAATACAACTCAAACGCACCGGTTGCAGAAAACCTTTTATTTGGTGTGCCAAGGGAGCGCTCAACAACAAACAATGATTTGATCAGTCACCCCTACGTGATGAAAACTATATCTGATTCTGGCTTGTTGGATGAATTGGTGGAGGCAGGTAGAAAAGCGGCCGAAACCATGGTTGAATTATTTTCCGATCTACCGCCGGGACATGAGTTTTTTGATCGCTTTTCGTTCATTGGCTCAGACGAATTGCCTCACTATAAATCGATGCTTGGGCGTATTGATGTCGATGGCATTCGCTCTGTTAGCAAGGAAGAACGGACTCAACTTTTGTCATTGGCTCTGTTGCTTGTGCCGGCGCAACATCGTCTTGGCATAGTAGATGACGTATTGCAGCAGCGGCTGGTGAGTGCTCGTCACGAGCTAGTTGATGGAATGCCCGACGATTTGCGTGCTTTAATTGCGTCTTTCAATGTTGATTACTACAGTGATGAGTCAACGGTCCAGGATAACATTCTGTTCGGCAAATTGGTCTACGGACAGGCTAAAGCGGAAGAGCGTATCAGAGAGCTTATTCGCTCTGTGATAGAACAGATGGGCATCTACAACGATGTGATGCGACTGGGCCTGAGCTACGATGTTGGAAATGCAGGAACGAATATCTCAACAGATCAGAAACAAAAATTAGCACTGGCAAGAGCACTGATTAAGGTGACAGATATCCTGATTCTTAATGATGTGATCGGCGTGCTGGATATTGATGCGCAAAGCAGAATTATTGCGAACGTTCAACGCATATGTAGTGATCGAAGTTTGGTTTGGGTTTTGTCGCAGGAATCTTTAGCTGAAAATTTCAACCAGACCCTTACTCTTGAGAAAGGCAAGGTTATCAAACAGAGTACAAGCGATGCTTAGTGTTGATATAAAAAAAACATGCAAAACAAATGTCTGCTCGTATTTAAATACGGCCAGGTTTTGGTGGACTGAGGAATAGTTGCAATGAGTATGACAGAAGAAGTTGAAGCGCTAAGAAATGTCCCAATGTTTGCAAGCCTCGACGATTCCAAACTAAAACTCTTGTCCTTCACCAGCGAGTGGGTTGAGTATCAACCGGGAGACAGCTTGTGTAGGGAGGGAGAAAAAGGTGAAGAGGCATTCGTTATTATGAGCGGCGAG
>CAYPDN010000435.1:0-3398 GCA_964409445.1 uncultured Granulosicoccaceae bacterium | reverse complement strand
TATCGAACAGTCAGGTATCGAATACTGAACAGTGAGTCGCGTGCAACATGTTAAGACAACTCAGTTTATCAGATGTATCGCGCCAAACGACTGGTGCAGAACGGCAAGTTATCCTAAACTCGCCGCGTCAGAACCACTATCGAGATTAAAATGTCCGAAGCAATACGCAAAGTCGGTGTCATCGGTGCAGGTACCATGGGCGCAGGAATCGCAGGTTTATGCGCGGCCACCGGGGTCGACGTCATTCTGCTTGACTTAAAAACAGAAACAGCACAAGCAGCAATTGATCGGCTAACCGCAGGCAAGCGACCAGCGATCACCGAAGATCAGGCAAAACTGATCACCGCGGGTTCACTTGAAAGCGACTTAAAATCTGTCGAGGACTGCGACTGGATCTGTGAAGCTGTGGTTGAGGATCTCAAAATAAAACGCGACCTCTTTACAAAGCTGGAACAGGTCAGAAAAGACGGTTCTGTACTAACTACAAACACCTCCGGCATTCCTTTAAACGAGATCTACACCGACATGCCGGAGCGATTGCAAAAAGATATCGCAGTGACACACTTTTTTAATCCGGTACACCTGATGCGCCTGGTTGAACTTGTACCGGGCAGTAAAACAGATCCCGCTGTTATTTCCAAACTAGCGGGATTTTTGTCAGGCCCGCTTGGCAAAGGTGTGGTCTACGCTAAGGACACTGTTAATTTTATCGGCAATCGCATCGGTTGTAACTGGATGTTGTCCGGGTTGCACAAAGCGGCAAACTCAGGGCTTTCGATGGAAGCCACAGATGCATTGATGTCAAAACCTGTAGGCCTGCCACCAACCGGATTATACGGACTCATAGATTTAATCGGTCTGGATGTGATGGATTTTGTCGCTAAAAATCTTGAACAAAATCTTCCTGCCAATGATGTGGGTCGAGAATTTTTAACCATGCCACCAGCGGAATTGGCCATGCTTAAAAATGGCCAGCTCGGGCGTAAAACCGGTGGTGGTTTTTACAAACTGATCAAATCAGACACAGGTGAAAAATCAATGGAAGTGTTTGATCTTTCATCCCAGTCCTGGAGACCAATGTCTCCGGTAACCCTTGATACTTCACACCAGAACATTAAAACACTGATGTTCAGCAACGATGCAGAAGGTAAATTTGCGTGGGACCTGATGAGCTCAACATTAAGCTACAGCAGCTCCCTGGTTCCGGAAATATCCAATGATATCGTCAACGTCGATCGCGCGATGCGATGGGGATTTGCCTGGGCGCAAGGCCCGTTTGAAATGCTCGACGCTATCGGTGCCAAAGAATTCGCAGAAAAGCACGCTGGCAACGGAGGTGTGATCGACGGCATGTTGAAAGTCTTGCTGGATAGCGGCAAAGAAACTTTCTACGCTGACAATACCTATCTCACTACATCAGGTGACTATAAAGAAATGCCAGCTGAGTAGATTCCGGATGGGCACTCGTTAGTTGACACCATACTCTTCGGACCTTGCAGCACGCATCATTTCATACAGCGCTTTCAATACGTCGCTGCGGTAAATAACACCAACTACTTCTTCGGCATCATCCCCGGTTTTTGTTACCGGGGCGTAGTTGGTATCAAGCTCATTCAGGAACTGCAGTGCCGCCAGCAAGTTAGTGCTATGAGGAATCGCATGCTCTGTCGCATTCATCGCAGCCTCGCAATTCGCCTCTCGATCATTTACCACGCCTGCTACCAGTTCATCGGTTGACAAGCTACCAACAAACTCTTCTTTATCATTTACAACAACGGCGATATAGCGCCGATGCGCATACATAGATGCTTCAACTGCAGTCAGTGTTGCCGCAGGCTCCACCCGAATAAAGTTCTGCGTTACAAATTCGTCTATTGTTTTAGTTCGGAGCAAACCCTGATCACGACCACTATTCAGGTTAATACCTCTTTCCGCAAGCTGCCAGCGAAAGAACGAACTATGTGGCATCAGTTGCATAAATGTACTGGCCATTGCTGCCGCAAGCATCACAGCAATCACAAGGTCATAGTCAATCGTCAATTCAAAAACAATAAGTAACGTCGAAATGGGTGCACCCAGCATCGCAGATGCAATCGCCGCCATACCAACAACCGAATAGACACCCTGACTGGAAAGCTCTGCAGGAATAAGTGCTGTCGCAAAATACCAGTACACTCCACCAAGCATCGCACCAATGAATAACGCCGGACTAAAAACACCTCCGGGAGTACCACTGCCAATCGCGACCGCACCACCCAGCACCTTGGCAAACAACAGCCCGGCTAAAAGTACCAACGGCAGATTTTCATTCAATGCCAGCGAGGTGCCTTCATAACCAACACCCAGTGCCAGCGGATAATAGAGTGCCATCACACCGATCAATACTCCGGCAAAGGCCGGTCTGATCCAGACTGGAGCAGATACTGTTTCCCAACCAGCACGACAAAAAATAACCAGATAAATAAATCCCTGAACGACAAATGCAGCAACAAAACCCAGAAGTGCAAACGCCGGTAGCTCCCACAACGATCCAATCTGATAATCGGGCAACGTAAACTCGGGACGATTTCCATAGACGCTGTGCCTTACTATCACCGCCCCCATCGCCGCAATTACAATCGGCGCGAATACTCGCAACGCGTAATAACCAACCACAACTTCCAGCGCGAAAATAACTCCTGCAATTGGTGTATTAAAAGATGCTGTAACAGCCGCTGCAGCAGCGCAGCCAAGTAGAGTTAACGACTGCGTACGTCCAAGATTGAACCTTTCTGCAAGCCACGATGTTAAAGATGCGCCAATATGTACAGCAGGGCCTTCACGACCTAGCGGCGCACCAGCCCCAAGAGATAACGTTGTAGCGATAGCCGCATTAACACCAGAACGCACATCCATCTTTCCGGCACGCAGTGCACTGGCTTCCATCACATCTGCAATACCATGAAAGCGCTGCCCTGGAACAAAACGCAACATAACACTGATCACGATACCGCCGAGAATTGGCACCAGTAAAACTGACCAGCCGGAGAACCTGGAATTCAGCTGATTCGGATCATCCGTTGCAGGAACACCGAACAGCACTCCCTGTAAAAAATCCACACATTCGATGAGCGCCACAGTACTGCTGCCCACCAATAATCCGGTAAAAGCCGACAATAAAAAAAAGCCAAGCCTGTTATTGGTAATTCGGTTGGTGAATTGCACTTGTGAATCAGCAGATAATTATTAGCAGTGTATGTCTTCTGCCAAATTGCCGACAATGACTCCAAACGATGCATCATTGGAAATGCCGACGGTCCTATCCACCATATTGCCGCCAACAACGAACCGTTTGAATTCTTTCAACATCAGACTTTCTCCCCAATGATTTGCGACACACGGCAAGCAGATGGAACAAT
>CAYPDN010000434.1:0-3399 GCA_964409445.1 uncultured Granulosicoccaceae bacterium | reverse complement strand
ACATCTCCGTTTCCCTGCAAAACCAAATCGCCTTCAAGGACGGTATCATTGACTTTACCCGTGACCGAGAGTGAAGTTTCGAAGCGGTGATCAGGGCCCAGATGATCCAGTGCCGACAGCATCGTCACAAGCTTCATTGTTGAGGCGGGAATGAAAGCAGTATTCTCGGAATCAGCGGCCAGTTGTTTACCACTATTTGCGTCAATAAGAATATAGCCCGTGCGCGGTGCCGCTTCGGCGATTGTCACCGTAGCGCAAAAGTTGAGTATGGTTGCAACGAAGGCTACAAGTCGCCAGGACATACCTGTGCTCCACGGGTTGGGTGATATCTGATCATCAGGGCTTATATGTCAGCTCCTGACGTTTGTCTAATTATAGATAATGCTGCATCAGATGTTCAGCCTTCCGAATGGAATATGACGACGCCTGTGCGCAGCGCACAATAGAGGGGTCACCCAAATAGAAGGGGCAGGTCAGCAGCAACGAACAGTTTGTATCTTCTTCTGTAACGTATTAAACAGCAAAAGGAAGCTATGGAAATGTGCTACCTGGCAGTGTGGACGTAGAAATAAGAAGATGCCCACAGCGCCAGGAATTCAGTTCAAAAAAAGGTGTTTACCACGTGATGAACTGTGGTCGCGGTAGACGTTGGATATTTCCTGGACTTCTAAAGGCGAGACTTCTAAAGGGACAGTCGGTGTAAAAGACAATAGTGATATATCAAGGTTTGACCCATTAATTAATCTAATACCGAATGGAGTCTGCCTAAGCAGCGAATATTACAACGAGAAATATTTCATGATTTCTCTTTTATGGTGTCTGTCCCCGCAGGCTATGTCTTAATGTAGCTGTCTTGTATTTGATCCCGGTCCGCTGAGTATCCCCTATACTCCGGGATATCTGGTATGTGTTTTGTATTTCTGTCCCTCTGCTAGAACGTCGCCTGCCAATCAACTATAGTCAGCTCCAAACTGAGATCCATTGCCAGCCAAGACGGCGAGCTTACCAACCCCCTGAAAATATAGGTGCCTTACCAGCACTGAGACAAAATGAAAACAAGCGATCAGCTACTATTTTCTTTATTTGATGCGCCGCCAAAAGCATTGCTAATGTCGCTCATGCTGGTGATTGCTGGCTGCAACAGTTCTGAATTCGAGGTGACCGAAACACCGGACAGTACGGAGAATTCCGGTGGGACTGTTCCCGGCGGCAACCCGGTAGATGTAGAAGAGTCTACGGACGCGGAGGGCAGTGTCGATGAAGAACCAGTTGAAGGCGAAACGCAAAGCCCGGTAGACGAGCCGTCGGAAATGATAGCCAATCCGGCGTTACCTGCAGCACCTGTCGATCCGGCCGCCCCAGTAGGAGCTTGCGCCGTTGACAACAATGATGTGTTAGTCAATGGCAATGAACTGGACAACGCGCTCACTGGTTTGCGCAATCACTTGAACGGCACAGAGAATTTAGCAGAAGCAACACTTGCAGAGATAACTTCCATAATCTCCACCAATGGCGATCAGATAAATACCAGTGCATCATTGATCGAGATGGCGTTCTCAACCATCGATCTGTATGAGGAGCAACATGGAACTCTCTTTCTAAATGAAACTGGCGTCAGCTTTCCGAGGGTTATAGCAAATGCGGATATGGCTATCCACTACGCTATCTTTGAGTTGCACCAGAGTATTATTGACAACGCGTATGGCAATAACAACGTATTGCGCTATCGCAGTACGCTGGAAAACAAGGCGTTTGCAACGGCTGAGTTTTTTCCCGGCGCTATATCAGGCAGCGCTGTTACAACGACGCCATATACCGCGACTGTACTGGCCAGCAATAACCCGTCGCTTACTCATCGACCCTATGGTGCGTTCAACGCAGACTCCCGTCGACCGACCGGGGCGTATGCAACACCGGGTTCTATCGTTGCGGTTCATGTTCCTGAGGCTTTGGTTGGAACCGGTTTTAAAATCAGAGTCGGCGCTCACTCGTGGGATCTCAACAATAAAAATACAATCACGCGGTTGGACCGGGTATCGCTTGTCTACAACATTGATTGCTCTACCACGTTAATCAGCAATCCTCTGGGTGGAGGAATATATATCGAGGTACCCTTTGAAGCTGATGCCGGTGTTGTTAATGTACAAATTGACGGTGCAGCTCGATCTCCCTTTTTAGCAGCGCGTGACCCTCTGGAGCACACAAGTGCGAGCGCATGGGAAATAGAAAAAGACCACCAGGCTCCCTGGGCAGATCTTGAAAGCAATCATTTTATGCTGCAGGTGCCTGCTGCGTGGCTTGATGATATTGAAGATCCGGCTGCACTGATGGCGCAGTGGGATGCCTCTATGCAATCAATCCTTGACCTGTTCGGTATAACAGAGACGTATAAAACCATGCTCTATATGCAGGTAGACAGAACACTACGCGGTAGCGCTAACTTCCCGGGCTACCCGATGTCTAACTATAGCTACAACCCGACCAATGCGAATTCGAACAACAGCGCCCGTGCGTTTCTACGAGGTCCTGATGACGTGGGTTACGTTACCTACCACGAACTTGGTCATCAGTTATTGTTTACCAAGTTCCGTGGTGAAGTCGAGTCTGTTGTGCATCTGCCGTATGTGCGTTTTTTGAATAAAGTTTACGGTATCGGACTGGACGAGGCATTCCGAACCTCTTCATTTAGAAATTCCAACGTTAACCTCGACCACGCATTCATGAGCTGGGCAGTCAGGCCGAATTTTCAGCAGGGACTACCGATGCGTACGGCACGCCCCAACTCGGAAAAACTATATCAGAGACGGGGTTACGCACACTACATCGCTATCGTACAACTTTTCGGTTGGGAAGCACTGGAGCGTTTCTGGGCTTCAGAACATTTAGATTATGCGAATGGTATTGACTACGATCGCAATAGTAACGGCACAGGCGATGTTGACAGTAGAATTTTGCGTATGTCACGAGCTGCTGGAGTGGATCTTACCCCGTTGTTACATGTATGGGGCAATCACCCGGAAGACTTTGATGCACTCGCCGCGAAAATTTCTGCAGAATACCTGCCTGCATCTGCTGAGATATACGATAAGCTCGAAAGCTACAAAGCATTAATACCCATGACATCTGAAGCATTCGATACGCACGCAAGAACCATGTATCCGTTGCTACAAGCCAACAGCAATACTGAAGCGTTTGAAGGCTGGTATCACGAGAGAGCGCAAACGTGGACTGCCAGTGACGGCAGTGCATCGCTGCAGGCTTTGCAGGATATAATAGATTTGTATTTTCCAACCGGCCGACCCGCAAACACAACATCATTAGACACCGATCAATCAGAGCCCGGGTTTGATGCAGCCACAACAGCAACGCCACCGCCATTGACGGTAATTGAAGATGTCA
>CAYPDN010000433.1:1965-3415 GCA_964409445.1 uncultured Granulosicoccaceae bacterium | reverse complement strand
GCATCAGGATAAACATGTACCAGTTTGCACTGTGGATTCGGCACATTGATCAGCTGAAAATCCTGCGAGGGAATTTCTGAAAATCTCGCACCAATCAGCAGTAACAGATCACTGCTTTCAATGGCATGTTTCAGGAATGGATTAATACCCAGCCCGACATCACCGATATAATGATGGTGTGTATGATCAAACAACATCTGTCGTCTAAACGAACAGGCAACAGGCAAACCGAAACGCTCTGCAAAACCGGTAAATTGCTCAACAGCTTTTGCTGTCCAGCGACTGCCACCGAGAATTGCCAGTGGTCTGACCGATTGCTCTAGTAAGCCCTGCATTTTCTTAAGCTGACTTGCACCCGGATATGTTTCTGTTTGACAGACATTCACTACAGATGAAACATCAGAGGTTTGCTGAAGCGTATCTTCAGGTAACGCCAGAACCACAGGCCCTGGCCTGCCACTGGTTGCCACATGCCATGCACGGGACATCATCTCCGGCACTCGTTCGGTTGAATCAATTTCAGCAACCCATTTAGCCATACCGCCAAACAACTGCTGATAGTCGACCTCCTGAAACATCTCTCGATGACGCCTTGTGGTGGATATCTGGCCCACCAGTAAAATCATTGGCGTGGAGTCCTGAGCTGCTATGTGAACACCGGCTGATGCATTGGTTGCACCCGGGCCACGCGTGACAAGACAAATACCAGGCTCTCCGGTAATTTTGCCCCAGGCTTCGGCCATCATTGCCGCACCTCCCTCCTGACGACAAACCGTGGTTGCAATTTTTGCATCGAACAAAGCATCGAGCACCGGCAGGTAACTTTCACCTGGCACACAGAAAACACGCTCCGTACCAAAGCCCTGCAGCGCATCTACCACCAACTGCCCGCCATTTTTCATCATTCAGTATTCGCTATATCTGCACATTGCTCTATCCCTAAGATACGCTAACCAGGGGTCGCAGGTTTTTTCTTTGACGCTTTCTTTTTAGAGCGCTTTTTAAATTTCTTTTTACTACCTGTTTGCTTTGCAGTAACACCTCGCAATGAATTAACTGATCCCGAGCTGCTATCTGCAATGAGTTTGCGCAGCTGGGTTTGCAATGGCTGCATAAAGTCTGCGTAGCTTGTTTCCCGGTGACTGATTGCGTTTAATGTTGCCTCCCAGTTTGCGGTCATGTCTGGCAACGTCGCCTGTTCCGGTAACGCTTTAATCAGCCCCCTGCCCGCATCGGTTGCATGTATCTGCTTACCCTTGCGGGTAAGAAACCCGCGTCGAAACAGGAGCTCTATAATGCCGGCACGGGTTGCCTCGGTACCCAAACCGTCTGTTTCTTTAAGAATTTTGCGAATATCAGCGGACGATACAAAGCGCGATATACCAGTCATTGCCGCCAACAACGTGGCATCGGTAAAATATGGCGGTGGCGTGGTGTTTTTTTCTATCAG
>CAYPDN010000433.1:0-1865 GCA_964409445.1 uncultured Granulosicoccaceae bacterium | reverse complement strand
CCAACAACGTGGCATCGGTAAAATATGGCGGTGGCGTGGTGTTTTTTTCTATCAGTTCACCTCGCTCGCAGTGCAATGACTGATCTTTCTTTAATGGCGGCAGCGTTTTTTCTGCATCTTTGCTCTTATCGGATTTAAACAGTACCTGCCATCCTTCTTTAAGGATGGTCTTTGCCGTTGCGACAAATAATCCGCCTTCAATAAGAATTTCCACGCGTGTATCGGCGTACTCATGCAGCGGATAAAACTGCGCAATGTATTGTCTTGCAACAAGTCGGTAGACTTGCTGCTCTGCAGTTGACAGTGATTCAATCTGCACTTTGCGCTGCGTCGGGATTATTGCGTGGTGGGCCGTGACTTTTTTATCGTTCCAGGCGCTCGATTTAATAGTGCTGTCTGCCGCATCGACAATCTTTGCAAATCCTGCGTCGTTGTTTTTGATGGTATTGAGGATTGACTGACCCTCTTTAAAATGCCCTTGAGGCAGGTATCGACAATCAGAGCGCGGATAAGTTATCAGCTTGTGCTTCTCATAAAGCGACTGACAGGCAGACAAAACGTTCTGCGCGCTCAGGCCATACTTACGCGCCGCATCAATTTGTAAAATACTCAAACTATACGGCAGCGGTTGCGCCTGCTTCTTGTTCTTCTTTTCATACTTCTGAATAACAGCTGGCTTATCTGTAATTCTTGCGACGACATTTTCAGCCAGTTTCTTTACCAGCACACGGCGCATGTCGTCCATATAAGGTTCACACGCTTCACTCGGCCGCCAGTTAGCGGTGAAGTGCTCGTCGTTTTCTGTAACAAGATGTGCTTTGACTTCATAAAACGGTTTAGAGACAAAGTTTTCTATCTCTTCGCATCGTCTTACTACCAACCCAAGCACCGGTGTTTGCACTCGACCCACAGACAGCACACCGTCATAACCGACTTTGCGCCCCTGAATGGTATAGGCACGGGTCATGTTGATACCGTATAACCAATCCGCCCGTGAACGTGCCAGTGCCGAGGCAGACAGGGCGGCGAAATTTTTATTGAGATCAAGGCTTGCCAGTGCACGCTGCACAGCAGATGGATTTAGATCATTGATCAGTAAGCGCTGAATAGTTGCGCGGCGTTTCTGACTAACTTTTAAATAGTCAATCAACTGATCAACAAGCAGCTGCCCTTCACGATCGGGGTCACCGGCATGCACCAGTTCATCTGCTTCTTTAACTAACTTGCGCAGCACCGACAGCTGATCTTTAGAGGACTTCTTAGGCTGCAGTTTCCAATCTTCCGGCACAATAGGCAAATGCTGCATGCGCCAAGACTTGTATTCCGGATCGTAGATGTGCGGTTCTGCCTGCTCCAGCAAGTGACCGATACACCAGCTGACGCAATCACCGTTGGAGGTTTTTATAAACCCGTCACCACGCTGGTGAGTACCCGGCAGCACAGCGGCTATGGCACGGCCAAGGCTGGGTTTTTCTGCGATATACAGCTTCATGAGAAATAACGATTCGACATTAGGATAAAAATAACATTTTGGCCGCATCTAGTGCAGTGAAACATCCAAACACCACCAATGAGTCGATCGACAAAAGTGCCTCATTTTTATAAGGAAAACAGCGATTAATTCATTGTAGAACGTTTTCGAAAGATATCACATGCACTTTTATCGACGCCCCTGCGGGAGCTCGCCATTTGTCCCACAGCTGCGTTGCAGCTCTTGAAAAGGGGGAAACCATTGTCTGCGAGCTGCGTCTTACTGTGAAACAAATGGCAAGCTCTCATTGGTGGCGTTTGAACGTTTCACTACACTAGTGCCATGCGAAGAGCGTCAGCCATCAGAATTTTAATCTTTGACTCACTACACCTGA
>CAYPDN010000432.1:0-3416 GCA_964409445.1 uncultured Granulosicoccaceae bacterium | reverse complement strand
TAATCCATACATAAAGGGAGTTGTTTATGGAAACCAATCTAACTTGCGCAAAGCAAGGACAGATCTGGAAATCGCCTAACGGTGAATATTGTGTCGTTAAAGATGTTCTCGACTTTAAATCCTCCAAATTAGTAATTTTCGAAGGTCTTACAGAGACAGAGGAACACTTCTCGTTTGACTTTACCGATGGTTGGGAAAAATATAGTGGATCCACTTTGGTTAGTGAAAGTCCAGAGCCTCTGCTGCATTAGATAAAATAGCTGGTGGGCAGGCACATTCAGATTATCAAAATATTGTGTTCTGCCAGATCAGTCTCCGTAAGGTAAATCCTGGTAGACAGTCGCCACTAACTTTATAGACGTATGACATCTGAAGCCACAAGCTCTGAATATATTCTGTTCAGGCTTGTTTTTGTATCGGCTTTACATCGCTAATTATTTCGGATTCATATGGCGGTTCACCCGTATCAAACTGCTGCAGTGTTTTTTCAAGTGCGGATACCCCGGTAGGTACATCAACATTTGATCCGAGACCGGACAACGTCGCACCCAGTGCATGCAGGGTACGAAAAATATTATGCGCCCGGCTTTGCTCACCCATCTGACCGATACGTACAATGTTGGCCCCAAAAGAACCGGATATTTCTACACGGTACACACGCGACATAGTGGTGAGTAATTCACCCTGATCAATTCCTGTGGGTAGTGCAATACCAACAACAGAGTTAAGACGATGGTCGGGACGTATAAACAATTCCAATCCCATGGCTTCTATGCCTGCTTGTAGTGCAGTGGATGATCTTAAATGACGTTCAAAACGTACCGGCAGTGTTTCACTGCAGATTAGTCTTAATGCTTCATGTATAGCTAATACACCGGACACGGGAGCTGTGTAGTGATAAGACTTCTGGTACCAGAACTGATCTGCAAGTTTGGCGTCCAGACACCAGTGACGCATTGGGGATTTTCGATCCTGTATGGTTTGCCATGCACGTTGGGAGAATGCCACCAGTGACACACCAGGTATGGAAGACAAGCCTTTTTGGCCGCCGGTGATGACGGCATCTATACCCCAGGAATCCATATCCAGTGGCATGGTGCTTAATGTGCAAACGGCGTCGACAATAATCAGACAGTTATAGTCCTGAGCTGCGCGGCAAATAGCTTCGAGGTTTTTATTGCAAACGGTATTCGATGTTTCGCCTTGTACGATGGTCAGTACTTTTGGACGCACGCGATCTATATGCTCAATTACCGATTCAACGGTTGCACCGGAACCGGAATCAACATTCAGTCTGATCGCCTTTCCCTGTGCGCGGTCGACCAGTTCTGCCAGCCGGTTGCTGAAAAAACCATTGCAGACACAGACGCAGTCATCTCCGGGTTCTACCAGATTAGTCACAGCCATTTCCATTGCTGCAGAGCCAGGGCCTGCGACGCCTAAAATTCTGGCTGATTGTGTTTGGAAAACATAGGCCGACATGCGCTTCACCTGGTCGACAATTTGCGCCATGGTGTCACCCAAATGATTGATAACAATCGAGTTTGCAGCTGCTACGCGGGCGGGTATCGGTACCGGACCCGCGCCCATCATCAGCAGAGGTTCGTCAGGGAGTATGTCGTCGAGCGGTTCGATGCTTACGGGAGGTGCAATAAAATCTGTGGTCATTAAAGTTCTTTAAACGAAGTGCAATTATCTATATGCGAACACTAACATTCATTGCACCGTATTAGCCAGAGCCAGGTTTAGTCGCGCAGTCCTCCTTGCCGAAAACATGATTGATTCGTCAGTCGCAGGGCTTATGCTGTGCCGAGATTTCCGACTTCACGAAGGCATGCAGCATTGACTAAAGACCGACCGAATATTGTTTTGATTATTGCCGATCATGTTGCTTTTGCGGGTCACTATGGCAGCGCGCAATATAACTACCGCTGGCCAGTGCTCGACTCTTTGGCAGACCAAGGTGCATGGTTTGATAATGCTTATGCCATTACGCCTGTGTGTACGCCGTCACGAGCCAGCATGCTGACTGGTAAAAGACCTGACAAACACGGGATGCGATGGAACTGTGAATACCCGATTCCCTATAACCGCAAAGAGTTCCGTGATGATGAAGTTTTGTATTGTCAGTCTCTGGCAGAGGCGGGCTACCAGAATCACTATATTGGTAAATGGCACTGCGGCACCGAAAATGGACCAGAGCACTATGGGTTAACTGGCTGGAGCCTGCCTGAGTATGGCAACGTGTATGCAAGCGATACCTATAAGCAGTATCTTGAAAGACTGGGTGAGCCGCATCCCACCTGCCATATTGAACATCATCTGTTAAACCCGTCGCTCAGTGGTACAGATGTGCTGATGCAACCCGATGAACCGTGGGATTTTATGGACGGTGCCGGCGTGTTATCCGGCTCTGCTGAAGTTCACGAGCAGTTCTTCGTTGCAAACATGGCAAGAGATAAATTAACAGAGATAGCGGCGAATAAGACTGATGATCCTTTTTCTATGGTGATCAGTCTGTGGGGACCGCACCATCCGTATTACCCGAGCCGCGAGTTTGCGGATCTGATTAATCCTGCGGACATTCCAAAGTACCCGAGCTTTGATGAAACGCTTGAAGACAAACCGCTGCGGTATCGCATTCAACGTGATCTTCGTTGTCAGCACCGGGCGGGTGAGCGCTGGGCAGACTGGGAAATATGGCAAACAGTATTGGCGCGCTGCTATGCATCCGGTCTGCAAACAGATGCGGCAATTGGCCGTGTTACCAATTGTCTGAACGAACTGGGGCTCGATGACAATACGCTGTTGATCGTCACTGCCGACCACGGCGATGGTATTGCTGCACACGGCGCTGGCTGGGACAAGTACTCTTCGTTCACGGAAGAGGTAGGCCGCATACCTCTGGTGATGCGCTGGCCGGAGAATATCCAGCCGTCCGTCTCAGTAACTGATCCGGTTAATCTTTTGGATGTTACAGCTACTATGCTCAGCGCTGCGGGTGCAGAGACAGATCATCCATTGTCTCCGGATGGAGAAGATCTACTGCCGATAATCAACGCTGAGAAACATCGCGAATCGATGATCTGTGATCATTTTGGTCATTCGGGCGATGTATGTTTCCAGAAAATTTTATATACCGATGGCTGGAAATACGTCTCAGCCTACAGTGCAGGTGATGAGTTGTATGACCTGGAAAATGATCCGTACGAGTTGAACAATCTTATTGATGATCAATCCACGTTCGAGCGACAGCAACAAATGCGCGCTGCGATCATTGTTCACTACAAACAGCGGCGTGAAGAGCGTGAGAACTGGCATGCACAGGAGTTTTGGGAGAAAGGCGTGGTATTTTCATCACCGGAATGGCCGCGTGACGAGACACTGCACCTGTACCAACTGGAGACACAACAGTT
>CAYPDN010000431.1:0-3433 GCA_964409445.1 uncultured Granulosicoccaceae bacterium | reverse complement strand
TAGTTCGATCCAGTGTTGAGTAGTTTATCTATCATAAGGGCATCTGTTAAATTTCAAAACCGCTACTACACCGAACAACATCATCAGCAGCAGGTCAACTCGTCCTCCTGAACCGAATATAGATCCCGAGCCGCCAGATAGAATATCAGGAATGTCAGCAGCTAACAGATTTGGCACACTTTCCTCATCAATGCTTGTATCGGTTTTTACAGTGCAGGATTGATCGTTGTCAATTCCCGGTCCATCCTGATTGCTATCCGACTCTGCAGAGACACAAAACCCAATCGGTTTATCTAAGTTGTCAGCTGCATCGATTGTTAGCATCTCTGTATTATTGGTTACCTCGATAAAATCCCAGGTTGCTGGAAACGCAGCACCACTGTTAGAGGTGGAAATTATACCGACAGCCAGTTTCTGCGGGCCGTTCAGCCATTCACTCGGGAGCAATACTTCTTCCGCTATCGTGTGCAATGCACCGGGTACTCCGTCAGTGGTGGTAACTCGGTAAAATGCAGTTGCAAGCATGGTTGAAGGATCAAGCGCAATATGTAAGTCAGCATAGTCAGCACCGGCAATAGCAAAAGGTGTGTTGTTGGAGGATGTAATTTCACCTGCCACCTCAGCCAGCAGCTCGACACCTCCTTGCGCTCCTGTGTTATTGATCACAAGCTTGATGTAGTTGTCCTGATCGCCGTTGCCGATAAACAATCCCATCGATTGAAAGCCCGTGGACTCAATACCGGCAAAAGGTGCGATAACACGAGTGTGGGCGGCGAAAGCCGGATCATCAGGAGTGATATTTATACCGAACTGAAAACCATACTGTTGTGAGTTGGAAGTAGCCAGCGCATCACCAGGCAGCACGCTATCTACTGTCAATACACCAGCAGCACCTCTCACTGTCATTTGATTCAGATCGTACAACGAACTGTAGTCTGCAATCCCGTTTGTCATTAAACCGGAAAAACCGAGTTCTGCAATAAACCCTGCTGGCGCGCTGTCATTTTCCCATTGAAAACTTACCGGTACGAATGTTTCCGCGCCGTTGGAAGCGTCGAGCGCGAACGGATCTGTGGTGTCTGAAAGACCATCGTTATCATCGTCCTGATCTAACAGATCGGAAACGCCATCCTGGTCGCTGTCTTGTGGAAAATCTGCGCTTGAACAAGGATTCGTGTTATTTGCATTTTCGTCTTCGGTACTGAAGCCATCGTTGTCAGGGTCGGCCAGAGGATTATCTGCTGTACATACCTCGATTGCAGGTTCACCAAAAGCACGACCATAGTCCTGAGGTTCAAATACGACGATTGCTTTCGACGAAAAATCAGTTACCCAAATGGTGCCCGGAAAAATATCTTCATCCCCCTGGGCAATAACATCTAATGGTGTGCCGCCTATGTTGGAGAACAGGGCGTTACTAAACTCGGCAGAGGTTCCTGCTTCGTTCAGCTTAACCCGGTAAAGTTTGTTATTAAACGCAGCAGCCAGCAGGTCTCCCTGCATTGCACCTGCAAAGTTTGACGCGGTATATTCTGCAAGACCATTGGTAGATGCCGGTGTTGATAACAAAGAGAGATTCTCCGTATGTTGATCCAGTCCGTTACCGGGTGGACCAAAATACTCACATTCAATAGTGTTACCGAAAGGTACCGGCGTCTGTGGATTGGTGCTGTTGAAGGTAACATCAGTGCTGGCGCGTGTTGGATTGGGATGGCCTGCGTAGTAACCGCTACCGCTAATCAAATGCAGTGAGTCAAAACGGGTTTCCCCGGGCTCTACAATCTCATTTCCACATACGTTTGTGGGGTGGCCACCCCAGCCACCGTTCGGACCATTATCCCACGAGTACATCAAACCGCTGTCGGTGATCAATACGTCGTAGGCATTGCGAAAACCTGGCGCGTGTACCTGAACCGGTCCGTCAGTAGTAATTATCGCCTGATTTTTCCCACGATTACCTCCAAACGGATCGTTTGTATCGTTGATCCCCGGTCGGTCTTCGTCATCGAGAGTCGGCAAGTCATAAGTGCTGTTGCCGATGGCGATCAGATCAACTTCCAGAATCGCAGCAGTCAATGCGTACTCAGGCAGTTCTGCGAAGTTGTTCGATGGTGCACCCATATTGGTGTTACCACCCATAGCGATATACATTTTCCCTGTATTGTGGTCGATAGCCATTCCATTAGCGGTATGGTTTTCCTCTGAACGGGGCAGTCCGCGTACCAGATCGAGCTTTTGCCAGCTGTCGTTAGTCAGTGTTAATTTCGATAAAATGCCAGAGTTGGTATCCAGGTTAGTACTCAGTCCGCTACCACCCCCACCAATTCTTGGATCGCTTGACGTAACATAGATCACTGGAGAGTCAGCGCTACCAGTAACGTTAATACCGGTCACTAGTCGAGTATTTACAGAAAAATTAGGGAGACCGTCGTCGTCATGATTGAGTATGTTTCTGATCAGATCGATCTGCTCGGTGTTTGTGACGTTGTACTGGTTAGTACCGACTCGTTCTACATCGTAAATAAAAATGGTGCCATCCAGTGCTGCGGCATAGAGTCTTTGATCAGGTCCGAATTGAATTGAGGTCGGGTTGATACTGTTTATACCGACTAACTGACTTTTAAGGAAAGAAACTGAATCCTCACCATCAGCTCCAGCAAGTATGGGTGGTGCAAGCCCGCTGCCAAGGTATGAATCGATACCGACACCTTCCAGCTGCACAATTGAAACGGTTTCTTTGCCACTATGGGTAATGAACAGCATGCCAGGTGTTTGCCCTTCGCTGTCCGGAGCAAAATAGACATTCAGATCACGGCTTTCACCGGGTCGCAGGTTTAAGCCACCGCTTAAGTCAGTTGCGTAACTACTGGCGTCTCTCTCGTCCAGATACAATGTGCTGATGTGTAGTGATCCGGAATCGGGTTTACCTGTATTTTTTATAGTCAGTAATTGCGATGCTCGATCTCCAACCTCCACCAGGCCAAAATTCAACGTGTCTGTACTCACGGAATACTGACCGTAGTTGATACGATCGGATGTTTCGTCAGCCTGCACCGGGACTGCATACGCAACAACAGCCGCGACGATCACATGTCTTAACAGTGAGTTTTTTCCAAAGAACTGGAATTTTTGAAATAACGACTCGCGCATTTTCAGGCCTGTGAAATTTTTGAGCCTGCAGTTAATCGTCTCTGGTGATCGATTACTGTGAACAGTCATGTACAATTATCGTTACACTTATAACGATAATATAACGACGTGATTCTGCGCACAGTGATCTGGATAAGTACTGCGCTATTCCTTAACTCACAGCTTTTGACGGTTGGAGAGTTATTCGTAACAACATACAGGTAGCGTTCAGACTGCTATTGGAATAGGCACTTACGTTGTTCACCATCAATGAATTTCTGGGAAACCTCTTTGGGTTTACAGA
>CAYPDN010000430.1:0-3434 GCA_964409445.1 uncultured Granulosicoccaceae bacterium | reverse complement strand
TTGTATTCGGTCATGAACAAATGCAGGTAGCGATCAAGGCAATCAATGAAATGGCCGCTGAAGTCGGTGCTGAAGCATGGGACTGGACTGCACCTGAAAAAGATGAATCACTTGCGGCAAAAGTAGCAGCGCAGGCTGAAGCCGGTATCACTGACGCCTATAGCACTGCAGATAAAATGGAACGTCAGAACAAAATGTCTGCCGTTAAAGAAGCTGCAGTCGCAGCACTGGTTACTGAAGACGATTCCTCACCATCAGCAGGCGATGTCAAAGGTGTAGTCTCGTCGATTGAAAAATCGGTGGTTCGCAGTCGCATACTTGCCGGTGAAAGACGTATTGACGGACGCGATACGCGAACAGTCAGACCGATTACTGTTAAAACCGGTTTGCTGCCACGCGTACATGGTTCATCACTGTTTACCCGCGGTGAAACACAGGCAATTGTTGCAGTGACTCTGGGTACTACCCGGGATGCACAGATTATTGATGCGCTTGAAGGTGAGCGTCGCGATGCATTTATGCTGCACTACAACTTTCCTCCATACTGTGTTGGCGAAACCGGTTTTGTCGGTTCTCCAAAACGTCGTGAGATCGGCCACGGTAAACTGGCCAAGCGTGGCGTGCAGGCTGTTATGCCTGATGAGGAAAATTTTCCGTATACAGTTCGCGTTGTCTCTGAAATTACTGAATCAAACGGTTCCAGCTCAATGGCAAGTGTTTGTGGTTCAAGCCTTGCGATGATGGATGCCGGTGTTCCTCTGAAAGCACCTGTTGCAGGTATTGCCATGGGTCTTATTAAAGAAGACAACCGCTTTGCGGTACTCAGTGACATCCTCGGTGACGAAGACCACCTTGGTGACATGGATTTTAAAGTTGCAGGTTCCGAACACGGTATTACTGCGTTGCAGATGGATATCAAAATCGACGGCATTACCGCGGAGATTATGGAAGCCGCCCTTGAGCAGGCCAAAGAGGGTCGTTTATTTATCCTCGGTGAAATGAACAAGGTACTTGGGGCACCTCGTGAAGAGTTGTCAGAGCACGCACCGCGATTCATTACGGTTAAAATTCATCCTGAAAAGATTGCGGCAGTCATCGGTAAGGGTGGTGCAGTTATCCGTGCATTGACTGAAGAGACAGGTGCAACGATTGATATTGGCGATGATGGTGTAATAAAGATTGCATCAAGTGATCGCGTAGCCGGTGAAGAAGCCAGGCGCCGCATTGAACAGATCACAGCTGATGTCGAAGTGGGTACTATTTACGAAGGTAAAGTTCAGAAGATTATGGACTTCGGTGCTTTCGTGAATATCCTGCCTGGTAAAGACGGACTCGTGCATATCTCGCAAATCTCTGAAAATCGCGTACAGAACGTGGCCGATGAGCTCAGTGAAGGGCAGATGGTAAGAGTTAAAGTTCTTGAGGTGGATAAGCAGGGTCGCATTCGACTTAGCATGAAGGCTGTTGCCGGTGAAGGTGAAGCAGCGCCAGCTCCTGAAGTAACCTGATTGACCACGATGTGTTCAGGTTAGTTGACGGGCTGCTTTTGCAGCCCGTTTGCGTTGTGCAGCACGATCAGTTGTTTGAGTCGGAAATTTTAACCTCGGTAAGCATAATGCAGAATAGTTCTAACATTGCTGCACACGAAATCTTTATGAAAGAATGCCTGAAGCTTGGCGGCGAAGCTTCAGCAGCTGGTGAGGTTCCTGTCGGTGCGATTGTGGTACATGAAGATAAAATCATTGCCAAAGCGCGCAACGCGCAGATTGGTGAATGTGATCCTACCGCACATGCCGAGGTACTTGCTTTGCGCGCCGCATCACTTGCAACCGACAACTATCGACTGCCCGGTTGTACACTCTACAGTACTGTCGAGCCATGCTTTATGTGCGCAGGTGCATTGTTGCACGCGCGGGTTGACCTGGTGGTCTACGGGGCAGCTGAACCGCGTGCCGGAGCCGCCTCTGGACGGGTAAACTATTTTGAGGAACTCATTCATCTGCACAAGCTTGAAGTGATTGGTGGTGTGCTGGAGGACGAGTGCCGTGAGTTAATGCAGAAATTTTTTAAGAGCCGCAGAAGCAATAATTAATTTTCTCGCCACAATACCTGGTACCTGTTGCAGTACCTGATACAGGTCACATTTTAATAAGCTGCTTGAAGTGCAATTGAATTCGCATTGCAGCAGAACAGGTGGATATCTGTGGTATTGGGACTGCCGGGTATAAAAGATTTACACTTGACGTCCCCACGTCTGCGTATTCATATCACACTCCCTTAGACTGGCTTTAAAGAATGGCTCTGTGTTGTCGCTAGATTTACGACGTAGTGCTGATTTTTTATGGCATTTGGCTATGCAACCCGCACGCGGGAACACAAGCCAGAATAAACGGTGGTGCAAGTGAGCGTAGTGTCAGAGCAATCAAGTGATGGGGAAGAGGTTACTGTCTGCGTAGCAGGGCGGTTTGATTATCGTATTTACGATAGCTTCAAAGCCTCATTCAGTGAGATCGATGAAGATCGAAAGACTGTTAACGTCGATTTAAGCAAGACCGATTATATGGACAGCAGTGCCCTGGGCATGCTGCTTATGTTGCGTGAGCACGTGGGTCGCGCAGCAAAAGTATGCCTGGTTAAGCCATCGCCTGATGTTATGCGGGTACTGACTATCGCCAACTTCGACAAATTGTTTTCAATTCGAAGTTAGGTAGTACCCATCCGGAAACCCTATTCGATAACTGATACAAGAAAGTAGGGTGCCTTTTTAGTAACAAGGGCTTGCGCATCCACCAATGCCAGACATGTGGTGGATGCGCAGGCTTATCCATCCTGCGAACAGCCACTTACCTATCGTGTTTTTAAAAATCTTTTCTGGATGGGCAATGGTTAAACGTAGCTACCGCGTATCCGGACACAGGAACTTTTAAGATTGTGTTAAACACCGCAGTAGAATCCTGGTGCTGGACGTTCGAAGCTAAAGAGCTGGCTGATCCTGATCTTGTAGATAAGCTCACGCTATCTCTTTGCGATACCTGTGGTATTGAACCTCCCGACTTTGAATTTAATCTCCTGATCAGTGAACTGGTGACCAACGCTATTGATCACGGAATACTTGAGCTTAACTCCCGGCTTAAGGAGAGTGATGCGGGTTTCCAGTACTACTACAGCGAACGTGCTAGGCGATTGAATGCAATCACTGCTGGCTGGATATCGATAAACGCTGAACGGGTGGATGCCGGAACACTAAGAATCTCCGTGCAGGATAGTGGTGCGGGTTTTGACTACGATAATGCAGTCAAAGATTTTTCAGGTGACGAGAGATTGTATGGTCGTGGTCTGGCGATTATTCAAAGTCTTTGTAAGTCAATGCACCACATCGGATGCGGCAACTGCATTGTTGTAGATTTTGAAGTTGCAAGTTCCAGGGCTGCAGT
>CAYPDN010000429.1:0-3438 GCA_964409445.1 uncultured Granulosicoccaceae bacterium | reverse complement strand
GCTTCGGCAAAATTCATCGTGCCGCAGTCGAGCGTACAAATCTCCGGCAAACACTCTGCAATATGTGCCACTCTTTCTTGCGGGCCAACCAGATCGGTTCCTTCAACCAGAGGCAGAGGATTTTCACCACCTCCAAAGACCATATCACCACCCATTCCGGCGGTCAGGTTAAGTACCACATCTACTTTGCTGTCCCGAATACGATCCGTGACCTCGCGATAGTATTCGAGTTTACGAGAAGGTGTTCCTGTGTCCGGATCTCGAACATGGCAGTGCACAACGGCGGCACCCGCTTTAGCGGCATCGATAGCGCTATTGGCAATTTGCTCCGGGCTGCGCGGCACATGGGGGGATCGATCCTGTGAGCCGCCGGAACCGGTCACAGCACAGGTGATAAAAACATTTTTGTTCGGAGTTAAAGGCATGATCGCAGTCCGCATATCGGTAGAACTACGATTGTATCTGGCATTGGCAGCAGCGCCCACGATTAGCGCCGCAAGCTATGCCCCTTGTGCGTCGTTATACAGTCTGTATGTGACGCGAGTGGTTTTTACTGCCCGTGATCGATTCCGTGTCGTTGCTGCCAAATAGAACGGACCGGCTGAGATTCAGTCAGTGAATAACTCAGGTTCACCACCGGATTTAGCGCCGTCTGCCAGACTTCAGCACTGTAGGCTTCCCATCGTTCGGGGTTAACCAGAACAGCGTCAAACCCACACTGAAAAGCGAAGCTCAATTGATCAGGGTTTATGTATCCACTGGCATATACAGGACCGTGGTAACCGAGGTCCCGGCGAATGGAATTAATAAAAGAGAATCCTCGTCCATCGGCGACGCCATTAAATGCGATGACCAATGGTTCAGCCTGAACACCCGTCTGTAAATCCGCAACGTTCATCGTTGCAGGATCTGTTTCACCATCCAGATATTTATACAGAGTTGCCGTCGAAGCTGGCAACTCTTTAATTGCACCGTCAGCTTGCAACAAATAAATTATCTCAGGCATACACCGCATCCTTGAAAGGTTCTTTACCGACACGATCATAAGTATCCGACAAGCTTTCACCTGCTTCACGAACATCAGTGTAGATAGTAATTATTTTTTCAATGGCGTCTGGTACATCATCACCCGATACACCCGGACCGAGTCGCTCACCAATGGAGGCTTTCTGGTCATTACGGCCTCCAAGTGTCAGCTGATAATTTTCAACACCACCTTTGTTCAAACCAAGGACACCAATACTCGCCACATGGTGATGTGCACAAGCGTTAATACAGCCGGAAATATTTACTGAAACACCACTGAGATCAGTTGTGGTCTCTGTATGGCGAATTTTTTTGGAAACCGCCTGCGCTATCGGAATCGAACGTGCAGTGGCAAGCGCACAATAGTCCAGTCCCGGGCAGGCAATAATATCGCTTGGCAGATCGATATTGCCTTCCGCGAGTTCAACTTGAGTCAGCGCCTGCCAGACGCTATAAAGATCACTCTCCTTCACATGCGGTAACACCAGATTCTGTCGATGTGTAACTCGCAGCTCTGCAAAGGAATACCGCTCTGATATGTCCGCTACAGCACGCATTTGTGCAGACGTTGCATCACCCGGTATTCCACCTGCAGGCTTTAATGAAATCATTGCGATTGCATATCCCGCCTGTTTATGTGCCACAACGTTCTGACGTTTCCATTCTAGAAATGCAGTGTTGGTATGTTCGCTATCTGTATTACCCTGATCCGAATTCGAAGCTGCGCTATAGTCAGGCTTGATTAAACTGTCAGTTATTCTTGCAAGTTCTGCATCAATCTGCTCAAACGGCTTTGAGTCGATCAGCTTTCTCTCTTGCGCCACCTGCTCCTGCAGTGTTTCAAGACCGGTTTCTGCAAGCAGGATTTTAATTCGTGCTTTGTACTTGTTGTCGCGTCGGCCATATCGGTTGTATACGCGCATAATCGCTTCAAGGTACGGCAACAATTCCGCAACACTCAAACCTGCTTTAAACAACTGCGCTATTTTTGGAGTACGGCCCTGTCCGCCACCAACCCATACATCTACTATCGTATTACCATCGGCACCCTGTCGCACGTGCAAACCAATATCATGTACCTTTATTGCAGCGCGGTCGACCGCACTGCCGGTAATGGCAAACTTAAATTTTCGCGGTAAGTATGCAAACTCCGGATGCAAAGTCGACCACTGTCGCAACAGCTCACACAACGGACGCGGATCAACTTCTTCATCTGCAGCAACCCCTGCAAACGGATCCGTGGTTATGTTGCGTATGCAGTTACCGCTTGTTTGAATAGCATGCATCTGCACAGTGGCAAGGTCGTCCAGTATATCCGGCGTCTCGACCAGCTTGGGCCAGTTGTACTGTATGTTTTGTCGTGTAGTAAAATGACCGTAACCGCGATCATACTTATCTGCAATTTCAGCCAGTGCTGTCATCTGACGGGAAGACATAACTCCGTAAGGGATAGCAACCCGCAACATATAAGCATGCAGCTGCAGATATAATCCATTCATCAATCGCAGCGGTTTAAACTCAGCCTCACTGATTTTACCGGCCAGTCGGCGTTCGACCTGTGCACGGAACTCAGCGCTACGCTGTTCAACAATTTTTTGATCGAATTGATCGTACTGGTACATAACTAAGCTGCCGCGGCTGCAGACTTACCAGGTAAAGTTTCAGCAGCAAGGGCCTCCACAACCAAAGCATCTGAAAAAATAGTCGGACCAATTGTTCTGATGTGTTCTCTGGTATCCCGAATCTGACGATCCGCATCAACGCTAACCAGATACGGATCAATTACTAAATTACTTTTCTCATCATTGAGTGCCGCCTGCAGTCGAATTTCGGCATCGGGTCCGGCTGCAATCAACTCTGCCTGCTCAACAGTTTCACTCCAACTTGACTCGCTGGTAAAAAATACACTGCGGCCCGTTTGGAGATCGTTGGCAATAACTATCGAATGTGTGGCGTCAGAAGGCATCGTTAATCTGCTAAATTAGTTGAATTAACGAACAATATGGGAAATTATTCAGTAATATGCAATATTCTCGGACCAAAATAGTCCCGAGTTTCACTTTCAAATCAAATATCTGAACAAATGACGCAAAAGCCACAAAACAACGAAACACCAGTCAAGCTGGATGACTTCGATAGAAAGATCCTGCTGCAGCTGCAAAAAGATGCCACATGGTCAATGGACAGATTGGCAAAGCATGTCGGGGTCTCAAAAACAGCTGCCTGGAATCGTGTTCAACGCATGCAGGAGTCGGGAGTCATCAAACGTCAGGTCAGCATTCTCAATCCACGCCACATAGGTCTGCTGGAAACATTTTTCATCGCCATAAAAACCAACCAGCATCAGCAAGACTGGTTAGAGAAATTCGATTCAGTTATACATAAATGGCCTCAAATAACTGAAGCGCATCG
>CAYPDN010000428.1:1788-3454 GCA_964409445.1 uncultured Granulosicoccaceae bacterium | reverse complement strand
CCCCATGCCACCGCATCGTGACGCGCAGTACCACCACGCTTTTGCAGTAAACCACCCATCACCGGATAGCGACAATTAAGATTTATGATGGGCAGCATTTCTTTCACCTCTTCAGGTGTTAAGAATTCTGAATCAATACCGTTGAGATGTATTGCGTTGCCGCGCCGTCCGATCTCCTGCATATCGTGAACGCTATGTGCCAGATGCAGCAATCCACGTTGTGAAAACATGACATTGTAATTCAGCTCCTGAGATAGACCTTCCCATAGCTTCATTGCACTCTCATACATACCTGCAGAAGCATCGAGCAGATAGTTAGATCGCACAATGGTTGTATTGCGACCGGTATTGCCGCCACCGAGCCAGCCTTTTTCAAGCACAGCAACGTTGCTGATACCGCACTGAGTAGCCAGATAGTAGGCGGTTGCCAGCCCATGACCACCGCCACCGATAATCACAACATCGTATTTGGACTTCGGGTCAGGGCTGCGCCAAACGCGTTGCCAGTTGCGATGATATGACATGGCGTTACGCGCCAGCGAAAACAGTGAGTATGCTTTCATAGAGAGTATCTTTTCGGGTTACCGGACAGCGCCCAGGTTGCCGGTGCCCGAGTTGCCTGTGCAAGGTAGCGTTTACAGGTTAGATTTGTACTGCCTGATTGACTGCAATCGTCGTTAAAAACCGTTTTGCATGTTGTTCCGAAAACGACTAAACCGCGCCTTTGATCAACCCGTCAAAACTATGGATTGTATGGCATCTATTGTGGGGTCACGCCTCGAAGCCTTTCACCACGTCTGCGTATTAGCTCAAGCGTAGTCAGCAGGCCGATCGAGATGATGACCAGAATAGTTGCGACAGCGAGAATTGTCGGGGAGATCTGTTCTCTGATACCCGAGAACATCTGTCTCGGTATTGTGCGCTGCTCGACCGATGCCATCGCAATAACCACTACAACTTCATCAAAGGAAGTGACAAAGGCAAACAGTGCCCCTGAAATAACTCCGGGTAATATCAGTGGCAACTGCACCTTAAAGAAGGTTCTGAGCGGGGTGGCCCCCATACTGTAGGCCGCCTGCACAAGGCTATTGTCAAAACCAACCAACGTTGCAGTAACGGTAATGATGACAAATGGAATACCGAGAATTGCGTGCGCCAGAATTACACCCAGGTGAGTGTAGGCAAGCCCCAGCTCACTGAAAGCGCGGAAGGTACCGGCCGCAGTTACAACCAAAGGCACAATCAACGGTGATATAAGGAAAGCCATGATCTTTTTCTTAAACGGCATTTCAGAGCGGCTAAGACCAACAGCCGCCAGAGTACCAAGAGCTGTGGCAATAATCGTTGCGAAAAAGCCAATGAAAAAACTGTTGCGCATGGAGCGCACCCATTGGGCATTGTTCCAAACGTCTGCCCACCAGCCGGTCGTAGCTTCAGGGTTGGCCATACCGTTAGTTAAAATATCTTTGTACCAACGGAGTGAATAAGCCTCGGGGTCAAAAGCAAGCATACCGGGAGTAAAGGAAAAATAAGGCTCGGTATTAAAGCTTAACGGCAGAACTATAAGAATAGGTGCTATCAGAAACAAAAATATAAGAAAGCACAAAAACCTGAATGTGTAATACCAGAGGCGTTCACCCCACCCTGCATATGCTGGTAGTGCCAT
>CAYPDN010000428.1:0-1688 GCA_964409445.1 uncultured Granulosicoccaceae bacterium | reverse complement strand
TTTAGCCGAGTTTCATGTTGTCTATGCCGACTATGCGGTCATAGAGCCAGTACAAAGATAACACCACCACCATCAACACACCGGCAAGAGCTGCTGCAAGATTCCAGTTAAGTGACTGACGCATATGGGAGTCTATGGTGTTAGAGATCATTGTGCCCTCCTGACCACCAACCAGTGCAGGAGTAATGTAGTAACCAATAGCCACAATAAATACCAATATAGCGCCAGCACCAACACCCGGCACTGTTTGCGGTGCATAAACACGCCAGAACGCTGTCCAGTTACTGGCACCCAGGCTTTTTGCCGCTCGCACATAACTGGGAGGGATACCCTTCATTACCGAATACAGCGGTAACACCATAAACGGCAATAATATATGCGTCATCGCAATCAGGGTGCCGAGCTTGTTGTAGATTAACGAGTAGCGAGTGCCGTCGTCTGTAATGCCGAAGAATACAAGCAGATCATTGACCACGCCCTGTGATTGCAGCATTGCTATCCACGCTGTGGTGCGTACCAGAATCGAAGTCCAGAATGGCAATAGCACAAGTATCAAAAGCAGGTTTGATGTTTTCACCGGAAGTGTTGCCAGTAAATAGGCAACCGGATAACCCAACAACAAACAAAAAACAGTAACGAACAATGAAATCTGCAGAGTTCGAATCATTAAGGTCATGTGAATTCGACGTTTTTCATCCTGACGGACTATCGAACCATCAGCCTGTAGCTTTAAGTCCAGAGCTGCTGCGTAATAGCCGGGAGTAAACGTCCGCGAGGCAGTTTTCATCGCCTGCCATACTTCTATATCATTCCATTTCTTTTTTACACCGGGCAGACTTTCCTTATACGGTGGTTCAAGCTTTGCAACTTTTCGAGCAGTGGAAGTAAACAACGAACGACTGCCGGGTTTGTCTCTGTTAACCCGCGTTGCTACCTTACCTATAGTTTTATTTTCACGTGCAATGGCCATGTCTGCAGCCAGTGCTGCGAACATTTCTTCTGTAGGCTCTGATGCACCATCCCACTCCGACAGCATCTCTGCGGTTTGCGGCATGATGGAGGAAAAAGTTTTATCGTAGATTCCCTGGAACAAAAAATATCCAATAGGAATAATAAATACTACCAGCAAAAACAATAGCAGCGGCAGAACTAATAAAAAAGCACGCAAGCGGCTATGAAACATCGCTTTATCGAGGCGCTTTTGCAGCTGCCCGTCATCTAATGTACCTGCGTCTGATGTACCCGGGCCTGAAGCACCCTGGCTGGATACACCCTGCCCTGGTGTACGGTGTTCAATAGTGCCAGCGGCAATGTTGTTCATGTGCTACCTGTTAAAAGAAAAACGCCCCGGGTAACCGGGGCGTAAATCAATCACACTTACTTGGCAAGCCAGGCGTTGAACTGCTCAGTCAACTGGTCCTGGTTATCAGCCCAGTACTCAAAGTTGTTCTGCAACGCGTTGGTCAGGTTGTTCGGTGCAGTAGGCATGTGAGCTGCCATCTTAAGCTCCGGCTTGTTGTGGAATGATCCAACAAGTGCACCTGAAGATTTACGCGCAGGACCGTAAGAGATCCAGCTAGCCTGAGCTGCAAGAGCTTCAGTACCCGTTGAGTACTTCATGAAGTCCAAGGCCGCTTCTTTGTTAGGTGCACCTTTAGGCATAACCCACAAATCAAGATCCCAAACCT
>CAYPDN010000427.1:0-3462 GCA_964409445.1 uncultured Granulosicoccaceae bacterium | reverse complement strand
CAGGGGATTATGCCGTAAAAGTGACGGGTTTTGCGGCAAACAAGTGTGGGGATTAATGCATATTGCGCACCTGTACTGCGGTACTCATGTTGGTTGTTGTGAGGTCTTACTATGTGGCTCTGCGACGGCATTACTGCGGGGAATTTCGTAGCCGCGGCACTGCCACCACACGCATCTGACCATCAGAATTGGGATTAGTTGTTAAATTGAATGCTTCGTAATTCACAAACCCTTCGTGCCGCCACGGTGACAGTTGGTTGACTTAGACCCGATGCTTATCGGCGCGCTCGTATCCATTGGCAGCTCTGCGTGAGAGGGTTGACTAGTGCGGACCTATTCGCGCCTGTTAATCTTTTGGGAACCTGCGGATTTGTATTGGCACGGATGGTTTCTGCCACGGCTGGTTCGGTATGGAAATTACTGACAACTCGCCGTATGCTTTGTTGATGCCGACTCGTTTATACCAGCCGAATAAAAACCCGTTTTTATGAACAATAAAGCGAGCTCTTCAGTAACAGGGCCGTTGCGCGGGCTGCGTGTGCTGGAGTTCAGTCATACCGTCATGGGGCCCTGCGCGGGATTATTGTTGGCTGATCTCGGTGCTGACGTTATCAAAGTTGAGCCTCCCGGAGGTGATAAAACCCGTCTGCTTACAGGTTTTGCGTCGGGCTTTTTTGCGACCTTTAACCGCAACAAGCGAAGCGTAGTCGTCAATTTAAAAAGTGCAGAAGGACAACAACTCATCCATAAACTGGTTACTGATGTTGATATCGTTCTTGATAACTACGGGCCCGATACGATGGACCGGCTTGGTTGTGGTTATCGATCGCTTAAAATCCACAATAACGAGTTAGTGTACCTGTCGCTGAAGGGTTTTTTAGCAGGTCCATGGGAATCGCGTCCGGCACTTGATGAAGTAGTGCAGTTTCAAAGTGGTCTGGCCTATATGACGGGCCCACCCGGACAGCCACTGCGTGCCGGGGCATCGGTTATTGATATTCTTGGTGCTGTATTTGGTGTGACTGGTGTACTGGCAGCGCTGCGCGAGCGTGATGTAACCGGCGTTGGTCAACGTGTTGATAGTGCTTTGTTTGAGTCGGCAGCTTTTCTGATGGCATCGCATATGACTGGCGGTGCTGCAACAGGTGCGGAAGTACCACCGATGACTGCAAGAAAAGGTGCCTGGGGTATTTACGATGTGTTCCAGGCATCTGACGGTACCTCGTTGTTTATTGGTGTAACAAGTGATGCACAGTGGCAGCGATTTTGTGCTCAGTTTGAGTTGACTGATCTTCTGGCTGACTCACGGTTGGTTTCCAATACTCAGCGCACAGCGGAACGCGATTGGTTGATCCCGCAGCTTGCTGAGTTTTGTGCATCACTTAGCTATGATGATTTATTGGCCGGCTGCAAGGCCTCCGATGTGTCCTGGTCGCCAGTGGGCAGGCCCGAAGATCTTTGGCATAGTGAGCAGTTATTGCAGACGGGAGGATTACTTGAAACTGCGTTAGCTACAGCCCGGGATACTGTAGCGGCCAGTACTCTGGTGCCGGGTTTGCCGTTGGCTTTTGGTGATGATCAAGAACGGATGGTGTTGCGCCGGCAACCGCCCGTGGCAGGGCAACATAGTCGGGAGGTATTGTTAGCAGCAAACTTTGACAGTGATTCAATAGAACAGCTAATAGCCAATGGCATTATTGAGTAATACTCTGCCGTGCTGGCTGGCTGTATATTAAGTGCACTTTAAAAGTCAGACTAGACAGTGTAGCTCGTGCTTGAAACATCTCCGCCTTCACCGGTCCAGTCGGTATGAAAACGCTGGCCTGGCTGGTCAAGTCTTTCGTAAGTGTGCGCACCAAAGTAATCTCTCTGTGCCTGCAGCAGGTTGGCAGGTAGCCTGGCAGTTCGATAGCCGTCGTAAAACGACAGTGCGGAGCTCATTGCAGGTACCGGGATTCCAAGCTCTATAGCCTTGGCAACGGTTTTTCTCCAGTTGCTCTGGGTGTTTTCAATGCTTTTATTAAAGTAGCTATCGAGCAACAGATTGGGCAGGTTGGCGTCTTTGTCAAAAGCGTTTTTAATGTCATCAAGAAATGCTGATCTTATAATACAGCCACCACGCCACATCTGTGCAATAGATCCATACTGAAGCTTCCATTGGTATTCTTCAGCGGCTGCCGCCATCAGCATATAGCCCTGTGTGTATGAGATTATTTTTGCCGCCAACAGCGCCTCACCCAATGCCGTAATCCACTGTTCTTTATCTGGCAGGGTGGTTATGGTCGGGCCTGATAGTATGTGTGCTGCATTGACGCGCTCTTCTTTTAACGCTGACAGGCATCTGGCAAAAACGGCTTCACCGATTAGTGTAAGCGGGATGCCGAGTTCCAGTGCATTGATGCCGGTCCATTTGCCAGTGCCTTTTTGGCCCGCTTTATCCAGGATGGTGTCTACTACATAGCCTTCTTCATTTTCAAATCCCAGGATGTTGGCTGTGATCTCTATCAGGTAACTGTTCAGTTCGCCTTTGTCCCAGTTAGAGAACACCTGCTGCATCTCTGTGTTGCCCATGCCCATTGCGTGCTGCATGAAGTCGTAGGCTTCACAGATGAGTTGCATATCACCGTATTCGATGCCGTTGTGTACCATCTTTACAAAGTGTCCCGCACCCCCTTCACCGACCCAGTCGCAACAGGGCTGACCGCTCTCTGTTTTTGCACAGATTGACTGAAACAGATCTTTGACCAGTGGCCAGGCTTCTTTATGGCCGCCAGGCATCATGGATGGACCGTGCCGTGCACCTTCTTCTCCACCTGAAACACCAGTGCCTATAAAAAGTAAGCCTTTTTCTGCGAGGGACTTCGAACGGCGTTCGGTGTCTGCAAAATTAGAGTTACCGCCGTCTATTATCAGGTCGCCTTTATCGAGCAGCGCAGTCAATTGCTCGATGACGATATCCACAGCGTTGCCGGCTCTTACCATCAGCATGACTTTTCTCGGTGTGGCTAATGATTCAACCAACTCTTCAAGTGATGTTGCACCTGTGATGTTGGTGTCTTTTGCAGGGCCTGCGAGAAAGTCTGTGGTTTTATCAGAGCTGCGGTTGTAGGCGACAACATGGTAGCCGTTGTCATTCATATTCAGTATCAGGTTTTGACCCATTACCGCGAGTCCAATGACTCCGATGTGTGCTGTGCCGGCCATACGCAATATCTCCGTGTTGAATTTGTAGACATTGAACTAACTCGCAACGCGTTAGCGAAGTTAATTTTCACCATCACATTATATGTAACGCCAGATGGAATTTCCCGTTTGTGGTATGCCTGTTTTCGTATGCCTGGTTTTTGTATAAAAGGGGTCAGGCTGTGGCAGCCGAACCATTTTGATAGGGAAATCTGTCGATGACAGTAATTTCCTGCATTCGATCTTCAATCCAGGTTTGTGTCTCAGTCATTAACTGCT
>CAYPDN010000426.1:0-3469 GCA_964409445.1 uncultured Granulosicoccaceae bacterium | reverse complement strand
AAATTCCAGCGAGTGATCTTTAAAAAGTACAGATCCCGAATCTCCCAAATCCCATATCCCTCCCGAGTGAACAGCTCGTGCAGGGTTGTGAATCTCGCAACGGCAACGCAATTGCGCGCCCGGTGTCACTTCAAACCTGAATTTGATGTTCAATTCCACGCCATCTTCAAAAATAACCGTACCTTCAGATACACAAACGCAGGAAAGATCGTCATGGTCGGCCAGGTAGATCTTGTCGACCTTCATTGGGCAAGCTGAGCCGTCAACGGCAATTAAGCTGGGGCGGATTTTTTCAGCAGCCCATAGTGTTTTTCCAGCAACTTTAACTGTCGGAAAAAAACTACTACCGTTTTTATCAAAACCAATCTCCGCATCACCGTCCTTAATTTGAATACTATCGTTGTTTTCCTGCAGGCCTATCACTGGCACCTGCAAGCTCGAGACGGGTTCTGAATCGAGTGTGAGCTTCAATGCCACAGAGCCTGCTTGTGTGGCAGCAACTGCAAATTTGGCAAGACACCACTTCACACTGCCATCCGACCAGTACGCAGTAGGTTTAATGCTGGAACTCAACCGTTGATTTTGACTACCAAAAATCGCCAGCGATTCACAAGACAAAATGGCACCTTTAACAAAAGGTATACCTACTCGTGCGAAGTTAATACCGATATGCAAATTATCGAGATTAAGATGTATAGGTTTGTTCAATGAAACTTCACTGTGAGCGGAAAAAGAGCAATTACGCAGTATACTTATTTTTGGATTACGCTGTTGAGCCGTACTCGGTATTTCAGGCTTACATTGCGCTCAGGCAGTCGCGGTAATTTGACATAGTGTGGAACCTTTCCAATAAAAGCGTCAAGCCAGATTGAGTAAATCACAGTAAATCCAAACCGCACCACCTCGAAAAGTATGAACCACTTCAATATCGAATGGCGGCGACCATGCTGCAACAATGGATGGCAGACAATCAATTCTTTACGCTGCAGCAAACTTTGACTATTGCGCTTGCTCAAGCTGACTTTATCGTTCATGGATTTAAAAGTTAATCTGCGCTGCTTTTAGTCTTTCGACCTGCATTATTTACTCTTTCTACAATACCAATCGCCTGATCTCGACGAGTGGTGGTATTCTAAAGTAAGCATCGTTACGTCCTGTTTAATTAGCCAGCCGCGACAAAAATAAAAATTGTCAACCCAAACGGATACGATTCTGAGTTATAAGTACCAGTGGCTGGCAAAACCTTCACTTATGCGAACCTATAGAATATCCGGAGGAACACCATGAAACTGAACGACAAACAACTGCAGGAATTTGACGAGGAAGGTTACTTGTTTCTGCCAAGCCTGTTCAGCGAGGAAGAAGCCGCTGTTCTCAAGAACGAGGCCAATGCCGTATATGCCACCGACCGAAAAGAAGTATGGCGCGAAACATCAGGGGTTGCACGTACCGCCTTTGCCGCTCATACCTATAACGAAGGCTTTCGCTGCCTGGGCGCACATCCGCGTCTGATCGACCCGGTACAACAACTGTTGGACGGGCCAGTATACATGCATCAATTTAAAGTAAACGCCAAGGCAGCATTTGACGGTGATGTCTGGCAATGGCATCAGGACTACGGCACCTGGAAACGCGATGACGAGATGCCCGAACCCAGAGCAATGAACATCGCTGTTTTTATAGATGAGGTAACTGCCGCCAATGGTCCTTTGTTGTTCATACCCGGCAGCCACAAGGTTGGTGTGGTTGAAGCAGGACATGATCTGCAAACCACCTCTTATCCTCTGTGGACTCTCGATCGGGAAAAAGTAACCGAGCTGGCCGAACGTGGCGGTTGTGTTGCACCCACCGGGCCTCCGGGCAGCGTACTGCTGTTCTCGTCATTACTGGTGCATGCAAGCCCAGCAAACATCTCACCGTTTGATCGCACGATCGTGTATTTATCTCTGTGCCATGTCGACAACCATATTCGCGCTTTTAATCGCGAAGAGTGGATTGCGCACAGGGATTTCGCACCAATAGAACCGCTCGACGACAATTGTCTTGCGCAAATGGCAAGTGCTTAAGCCGAACTACACTCTGTTGGAAAATTAAATGTTTTTATATAGCGATCTGCTGGAACGTGCCTCACGTGACGAGCCAGTACGTGTCGGACTTATAGGTGCCGGTAAGTTTGGCAGCATGTTTCTGTCCCAGGTAACTACCACACCTGGCTTGCTCGTCACTGCCATTGCAGATCTGAATCCTGCACAGGCAAAACAAACCTGCACAGACGTAGGCTGGACAGAAGAGCAGACCGCTAAAACCCGTTTCACTGATGACGCCAGTGCAATTATAAAACCGGATCACGTTGATGTGGTTGTAGAAGCTACCGGCAATCCTGCGGCAGGTTTAAAGCATGCACGAGTCGCAATAGCCAGCGGTGTACATATTGTGATGGTCAACGTCGAAGCCGATGTACTGGCTGGCCCTCTTCTGGCACGCGAGGCAAAACAAGCGGGTATTGTCTATTCAATGGCTTACGGCGATCAACCAGCACTAACCTGCGAACAGGTGGAGTGGGCACGAGCCACAGGTTTTAAAGTAGTTGCTGCTGGCAAAGGCACAAAGTATCTGCCCGCCTACCACAGCTCTACACCCGACTCGGTATGGGACCACTATGGATTAACCAGCGCACAGGCAGAAGATGCCGGTATGAACAGCCAGATGTTTAACAGCTTTCTCGACGGCACTAAATCCGCACTGGAAATGGCAGCTATCGCGAACGCTACCGGACTCAGTGCACCGACAAACGGCCTGGCATTTCCCGCAGCCGGCATGGATGATCTGGCGCATGTACTTCGCCCTAAGTCTGTTGGCGGACAACTTGAATTCTCGGGCCAGGTAGAAGTCGTGTCTTCACTGGAACGTGACGGCAGGCCAGTTCACAAAGACCTGCGCTGGGGGGTTTATGTAGTTATCGAAGCCCCGAACGATTATACCGCTGCGTGTTTTCGCCAGTATGGAATGAACACCGATGAATCCGGACGTTACTCAGCAATGTACAAACCCTTCCATCTGATTGGTCTCGAGCTGAACATATCCATACTCGCAGCAGCACTGTTAAATAAACCCACCGGTTCCACACAGAGCTTTCAAGGCGATGTTGTCGCAACCGCTAAACGCGACTTGCAAGCTGGTGAAATACTTGATGGCGAGGGGGGATACACCGTCTGGGGTAAACTCTCACCAGCAACCACCTCCCTGCAACAGGGACTGTTGCCTATTGGACTGGCTCACAATGTCAGGCTTCGCAATCCGGTGAAGCAAAATCATACGTTAAAGTGGAATGATGTTGATGTAGATGAATCCCTTGAAGCCATCGCAATTCGTCGTCAGATGGAAAATCTTTATACATAGCCAGGTATGGGATAGCCGAGTTTAAGTACGCAGGCAGAATGTATTCTTACAACCCAATTGTTATCAGAGG
>CAYPDN010000425.1:0-3497 GCA_964409445.1 uncultured Granulosicoccaceae bacterium | reverse complement strand
CACACTGATGCACATAAAAAGACCAGCCGTCATAGCCGGTTAGCCAGGCCATGTTGGAAGGGTCTGTGACAATTAGCAGTTCAATGTTTCGCTGCTGCATCGCAGCTCTGGTTTTAGCGATTCGTGCCTGGTATTCGTCTCTGGCGAAGTACAGCACAGGTGTGTTGGACATACCTAACTCCTGATTAAGTAGTTTCCTGGAGTTAGTTCCAGGTCAGTACAGTTTACAGCTCTCGCAGCGGTACGATATAAGGCACTTCCTCACCACCAGACACCACTTCAACCCCGTAGACTCTGCTGAAATTCTCATCACTAAGAACCTCTGCAGGTTTGCCTTGCGCCACTATGGCGCCTTCATGCATCAGATACAGCCTGTCGCAATATCGGGATGCCAGAGATAAGTCATGTAAAACCACCAGACAAGTTTTATCTACACTGGCAAAAGAGCGCAACAGTTGCATGGTTTGCAACTGATGACGCAGATCGAGCGCTGCAATCGGTTCATCGGCAAGCAACACAGTAGGTTCCGCTGCAAGCGCGCGTGCAAGTAACATACGGGTACGTTCCCCACCGGATAACGTGGTTGCATCCTGTTGTCGCAATGCTTCACAGTCAGTTGCAGCTATGGCGTACTCTATAGCTTCTTCATCTGCCTTTGATAAGCGCTGCCAGGTACTCAGGTGCGGGCGACGACCGAGCGCGATTATCCGCTCAACGGTGAGTGGCCAGTTAACCGGGCCACTCTGTGCCACCCACGCCAGTAGCTGGCTTTTCTGTCTTGCATTTATCTTGTTTATATTTTTGTTGTCGAGAGTCACGCTACCTGCGTCAGTCGCCGCCAGCCCGGCCAGCAGATTTAACAGGGTTGACTTACCCGCGCCGTTAGGTCCGACCAAACCAACCAGCTCGCCGGCACCGAGTTCAAGCGATACCTTATCAACCAGTGCGCGTCCGGCACGTATAAATGAAACATCATCGCATTGCAGCAGAGCACTCACAGGTATTCCCTTCGGCCACGTACAATCAGATGCAAAAAGAATGGCGCTCCGACTATAGCGGTAAGCACACCTACTCGCAGCGGTGAATCCGTGGGTATCAAACGCACACCGATATCAGCTGCCAATAACATACATGCACCACCCAGTGCTGAAGCAGTTAACAAACGACCGGGCTCGTGGGACACCAATGGCCTTAATAAATGCGGTACCACCAGGCCGATAAATCCAATCATGCCAACGGTGGCAACCGACGCACCAACAGCCAGAGACACCGCGATAAAAACACGCCAGCGTAAAAACACCGGATTTACACCCATACTCTGTGCTGTGCGCTCACCCAGTGTTAGTGAGTCAAGTTGTCCGCCAACACCCGCCAGCATGGCCCAGCCAATTAATGTAGTGGGCAACATCAGCCAAAAGTCACTCATGCTGCGATCGGTGATATCACCCAACGTCCACAGCACCAACTCTCTAACCGCGAAAGGACTGGGTGCAAGATTAAGCAACAAAGACATTCCAGCAGTAGCCAGAGCATTGATGGCAACTCCTGCAAGTATTAATGTGGTGACCGATGCATCGCGACCAGCCAGAATATAAACCAAAGCAGTTGCCAGCAGAGCGCCAAACATACCGGCTATTGGCAACACAAAAGAAGGTGTCACACTGCTACCGAAGTACAACACCAGCACCGCAAAGAATGCAGCACCACTGGCACTGCCCACCAGACCCGGACTGGCCAGCGGATTGCGCAATAAGCCCTGCATTGCAGCGCCACACAAACCGAGAGTCGCACCGGCAAACAATGCAATCAGTGCACGCGGCAGCCGAATTTGATTAACAATTACCGCATAGATCGAGTCTTTCCCACTGACCACATCTTTAAAAGCGGCGACCAGCGGCAGATGATCGCGACCTATTGCAACCGATGCTATAAACAGCAACAACATGAGCAAGCTGAGAAGCAGGCACAATTGACGTTGCGACAAGTTCACTGTGATGCGCTCATCAGCTCAATGCGTGCTATGTCTAGTTGTTCGATAACATCCAGAGTCCACGGACCGGCGCAGACCATCATGCGACTGGGTACAGGGATAATCTGTGGATCAATACCGGCACTGCGAAGCGCCGGATGCTGGCTCATTGCCTGCGCCCGTGACCAGGTACCCGGGCTATAGGGTGATTCAATCAGCGCATCCGGGTTAAGGTTTATAAGTGCTTCCAGAGACAACTTGCCATAACTTTCAATACCCGCCTCCGATGCCGCGTTCCTGAAGCCTGCCAGCTCTATCACTTCTCCACGCAACGATGACGCACCACTGGTGTAGCCATTGGGATCAAACGCGGCCGCCATAAGGCGATCACCTTCAACCGCTACGCGCCAGCTAAGCTTTTCTCTTAAATAGGCAACCGTACCGCGGCCTCGTTCTTCCTGTCCTACCCAGCGCGATACGCTCTCAATATTTTCAAACATCTGCTCTATGCTATTGGCAATTGGCAGGATGTGTACCTGCAGTCCAACTTCACGCAGCAATGCCAGTGTGTGCGGGCTTGAATACTGTCCTGCGATAACAACATCTGGCTGAAGATTTAATATTTGCTCGGCGTTTCCTTCATTCACCGGATACTCACGAGCTCTTTCGAAATAGTAGGAACCTGCTTCCTGATGGGACAGGTTTGACAAAGAGCGTATCTGGCTATCTTCTGCGAGCAACATAACCAGTTGATCAGCGCACAGATTAATTGATGCAACGCCAATTTCATCACTTGCCGTCGCGCTTACCGGCAAATAAAAAATAACCGTTAACAGCAATATACGCATCATGATTAATCACCTGTAAAAGTGAATGGCAGCGGCAATCGATTGCCGCTGCCAGATCAACTACCGGGTAAACGCGAAACTGGTGGGGTTCTGTGTAGTCGGAATACCGTCCGATACAATAGAGTTATCTACAGGGTTAATGATAACAACTCTTGGTGACACAGGGTCTGCAACCGCAACCCACAAATTGCCATTGGGGCCAATGGCCAGATCGCGTATATCAACATCGCTTAATCCGGCTATGCCCAGCGCTTCAATTTGACCGGTGACAGGATTAAACTGATCCAGTGATGTCGAAGTAAAGCTCGCTGAAGAAACAATATAACCTCTGCTCGCACTGGTAATCTCTACGTTAATGATGCGACCGGTACCGACGTTGTCGTCAATCAATTGCACCGCACTGAAATCCGTGCTGTCCAGGGCCACAACACCGCCTGTCAACTCAGAGTTTTCGAAAGAGCTAAAATCCCCAACGGCCGATATGAATATTGTTCCTGTCGATTCATCCACTGAAATATCGGTCGGGTTAAACGCCGGCAGTTCAATACCCGGCAGACTGTCGCTGGTACCCGGATCAATCAATGTATCGGTATTGGTGTCTACTACCGCCACAAAGCCTGGTTGAGTAGGTGAAAAACCATCAAGACGCTGCATAATTATATAAAGGTTATCGCCAACAA
>CAYPDN010000424.1:0-3498 GCA_964409445.1 uncultured Granulosicoccaceae bacterium | reverse complement strand
CTGAGCCGTATAGATCTGATTCTGCCACTGCCTAAAACCTCGGCTGCCGCAAATAAAGTCGCTTTGTCAAATGGCGACAGCGAGCTGCAGAAAAATATTAACTTTATAGAATCTAATATCGCCAGTGTCGCAGTAACAGATGCAGAGAGACAAAGGAATTCGCTAACTCAGATGACCGAGGCATTTCATACCAACTTACTGGCGATGAGCTTACTGGCACTGCTTGTTGGAGCATTTCTAATTTATAACACCGTGACACTTTCTGTTATTCAGCGCCGACAAACCTTTGGCCAGCTGCGTGCCATCGGCCTACAACGCCACGAATTGTTCAGATCAATACTCACAGAAACACTGGCATTTGCAGTCATCGGAACACTGGCAGGCATAGTGATTGGCTATATGCTTGGCAGCGTATTGCTAACACTCGTCACCAGAACCATCAATGATTTATATTTTACGCTTGATGTCCGGCAAGTTGGCTACTCCGGATTTACGTTACTCAAGGCTGGACTGATCGGTTTGGGAGTGTCACTACTTGCAGCGCTGGCACCTGCAATCGAGGCTTCAAACAGTCCACCGGGTACCGTGATTCGTCGTACCAGTGTTGAAAGACGTATAAGCAACATAGTACCCGGGATATTCATAGCCGGTATCGTACTCGTATTGTCAGGGAGCGCGATCCTATGGCTCAGTAGCTCAAGCCTGTGGGCAGGTTTTATTGCAATCTTTTTGATCGTTCTGGGTTATAGCTTAATGATCCCACAGGTTCTTATAACCATTACCTCGCTCAGTAATCGCACTGTCTTTAAGAATTCCAACAATAAATTGGCAAGCAATACAATGGCAAAAAGCACAATGGGCAACTACCCATTGCGATCCATGACAGCAAGTTTAAGCCGAACAGCAGTGGCAATAGCCGCCCTCGCGGTATCAGTCTCGGCAACCGCTGGAGTCGGCATTATGATTGGCAGCTTTCGCCTGTCAGTAGAACAGTGGCTCGGCAATACTCTTGAGGCAGATGTCTATATCAGTAGCACTTCCAGCTCATCTGCTCGCAACGATACACTACCGGTAACTTTAGTTAGTCAGATCGCAGCTACAAACGGTGTCAGCGGCATTCGCGAAGCACGTATGACCGAAGTAGATACCAGCATCGCACCAGCACGCCTAATGGCGGTACGCACCAGCGGTGATGCAACTATGCGCTATGAATTTAGAGCCGCAAGCAATAAACCCCGGCCACCTGCCCAAAGTAATGAAAATATGGGTGATCAGCCCATTAATGATCAGGACAGAATCGATTTACTGATTAATTCGGACGCAATCATTGCATCAGAACCATTTGCCAGTAAATTTAACGTCACGCCAGGTGACACAATCAATATCACAAGCGATAAAGGTATTGTCCCTTTCACGGTTGCAGGCGTTTTCACCAACTACACCACTGGCAAAGGATTGCTGATAATGTCTATGGATTCCTATCACAGGCACTGGAAAGACCGAAAGATTAATTCAATCGGTGCTAATTTTTCAAAGAACGAAGATCCGACACCGATAAAAGAATCGCTAAGATCACGCATCTCCAACACCGCAGACAGCGACGGTATTAGCATGAGATCAAACACTGACATCCGTGATCGATCACTGGAGATTTTTGATCGAACTTTTGCTATTACGCACGTGCTTAGATTGCTGACAATCGGCGTAGCATTTGTGGGTATTCTCAGTGCATTGATGGCACTGTCTCTGGAGCGCAGAGCTGAATATGCAGTGCTGCGTTCACTGGGCATCACACCGTCAGAACTGAGGAAGCTGCTGTTTATGCAAACCGGATTAATGGGAATTATTGCCGGCATACTGGCACTGCCACTGGGTATCGCTATGTCAAAAATTCTGGTATCAATCATCAACGTCAGATCGTTCGGCTGGTCAATGGAGTACGCCATTCCGGCCAGTGTTTTACTGGAAAGCCTCGTGCTTGCGATATTCGCTGCATTACTGGCCGGACTCTACCCTGCTCATAAACTCAGCCGTCTGTCACCTGCCGAAGCGCTGCGACATCAATGAAGATCCGTTGCACCTTCATCGTAGTGGCAATCGCGCTGATGGCTGCCTGTAATCAGGAACCTTCGACAGAGACAGCAGGTGTCTCATTGCATTCAGAACTCGGTGGATCTGCAGAAGGCTTCGAACGTGCCTGCGGCCCACAGCAATTTAACTTCCCTGAAGACCACGGTGCACACAGGTCTTTTAGAAATGAATGGTGGTATATAACGGGCAATGTAGAAGATGCATCTGGAAAAAAGTTCGGCTTCCATGTGACATTTTTCAGAATAGCCAATGACCCCCCGCTGCCCGCCACAACAACCGCAACTGATAGAAACGAGACCACCTCTTCATGGAGTAGCAATGAGTTCTACATGGCGCACTTCGCAGTCACAGCACAAGGCCGCGAAATAAAGAAATTCGAACGTTTTGCGCGAGGTGCTGCGGGATTAGCCGGAGTTGACATCAACACCACTGAAGCCAAAAAAGACACCGTCAGATTATGGCTTGACGATTGGCAGCTTAGTGCCCGATACAGTGACCATAGCGATCAACACGATAGTCTCAGTTGGTATCTGACAATACCGGCCGATGGTAGCAACCTGAACATCACTCTCACACCACAAAAACCGATTGTTCTACAAGGCGATGATGGCTATAGCCAAAAAAGTGCGGATCCATGCAACGCATCGTACTATTACTCTGTAACACGCCTGCAAACAACCGGCAGTCTGACAATTGAAGGGACTACACATGACATCAACGGCACTGCCTGGCTCGATAGAGAATGGAGCAGCAGCGCACTTGGAGATAATCAGAGTGGCTGGGACTGGTTCGCACTGCAACTAAACGATGGTACAGAGATCATGCTGTATCAATTAAGACTCCGCGATGGCACAAGAGATAGCTATAGCTATGCTGTAGAAATAGATCGGCATGGAAACTCGAAAGAAATTCCTATAAGGAATATTGAAATCATAACGACGCGCTGGTGGAAAAGTGATACCGGCAAGAGCTACCCGATTGCCGGAGTTATTAAACGCAAAGACACAGGCGAGACTATCGTATTCGAACCACTGATTGACAATCAGGAGCTCGATTTTACCGTCAGATACTGGGAAGGCGCTATTGAATTGGCAAACGCCTCAGGCAAGCCCATCGGCCACGGATACATGGAGTTAACCGGTTACTGATTGTAAATTAATGATAACTGGCAAATATATGGTGCGTGTATTGCGCCGATAGTAGCCATGCGATTTTCTCTAACGGGCACCAGTCTCTGTGCAGCTTTGCTCAGCGTTTGCCTCACTCAGTCGGCAGCCGCACTATCTTTTTCAGAAAAAGTTAAAGATCCACAAGCCAACGCTTTCGAATTTGAGACAACCGAGCTCACGGCACGCGAGTATCAGTCATACGCTTTTAAGATCGACCCGCAAAGGGGTAGATATTCGA
>CAYPDN010000423.1:2422-3505 GCA_964409445.1 uncultured Granulosicoccaceae bacterium | reverse complement strand
AACTTCAGAATCAGTGAGCGCTGGCAGGTTTATGTCAATGTGATTCGCCTGTCGCTGCATCTCCAGAGTGTCATCCGCAATAATAAAATCGGTTGCATCAAGCCACGACGCCTTTGGCAACTCCGCTAAATCAGGCGTCCAGTGCGTTCGTGATTGTAGTGGATCGAGGTGGTGTTTGATCATCGCTTTAAGTGTGGGATAGGTACCGTTGTGTCCATACGGTGCGGTTAGTGTAACATTACGCAGCATAGGAACTCTAAAGCGATAAGCATCCTGCAGTCGATCGCTTTCACCCATTCGGCCAACATCGCGTGCAATCAGATCAAAAGGACGCGTGCGACCAGGGCCGATAGCTGGCAGGGCTAATGCTTTGAAAGACTGATTACTGAAAAGTGACCCGGCATGGCACATATCACAGTGCGCTTTGTCGTAGAAGATTGATTTGCCTTTTAGTTGCTTAGCTGTCAACGCAGATTGAGAGCCTGCCAGCCATTGATCATATGGGCTGTCGGTGCTTCTGAATTCGATATTGATAAATGCTGCCAGTGCATTGGCAATATGGACGATGTTAATTTGCTCAGCGCGGTCGATGGAGTCAAATGAATCGATAAACCGATCCGCATAGGCAGGGATGCTGCGAACACGCTTCGCTATAATGGGCCAGGCGTTGTCTACTCTGTCGTTGGCGGCTCCTGCCACCTCATTCTCTTCATTGGAACCTGCCATTTCGGTTGCTGACGTCATTGGGAACAAAGCCTGTGCCGCTACTACAGAGTCCAGACCGTTGGGTAGCCATTCCTGCGCAGGTGTATTAAAACTGTTGCCGTAAAGGTTGCTATGGCTGATACGTCCATCATGCATTAGGGTTTCTATTTGCTTTGCACCCAGGTTCCATAATGCGGGTGCATTTCGAGGCACTCGTTTTTTAATTCGATCAGCACCGTTGCCGGTTGTACGTGCGGGCCCTATACCGATTCCGCCTTCACCTATTCCAAGTGACAGACCGTCTGATGTGCCGAATGCCGGATGATGACAGGTGCTACAACTTATGTTGCGATTGCCAGAAAGCACTTTGTCATAGAA
>CAYPDN010000423.1:0-2322 GCA_964409445.1 uncultured Granulosicoccaceae bacterium | reverse complement strand
TCAATCAAAATGTGAGCGTCCTGTATTTGCTCTGGTGACATTTTTTTTATCACTTCTTCAAGGCTAATCGCAGCATCCGGATCTCCGCCAATTGCCGATAATGTGTACCACATGTAGGCACGTACAAGATCAATTGAAGGCAGGCCGCGGCCAACCTCGTAATACCAGCCTACCCCTGATTGAGCGCCGGGGTGACCCTTCATTGCAGAGCGCAGGTACCACTCAAAAGCGCGACGATCATCTTTGCTTACACCCAGACCCATGGCATACATTACGCCGATTAATTCTTCAGCTTCTGCATTACCTGACCGTGCAGCAGGCCATAGTTCTTTGTAGGCAGCTTCAAAGCTGCCGGCGTCCATAAGGTCCCGAGCTATTTCGAGGTCGGCTGAAACCTGCGTTGGGGTACACAGTAAAAACAATATTAAGAGTCGGTACATGCGTGTTACCAGATAGTGTAGCTATGCGTCAAAGACCCTGTATGGCGATGCAAAATGCATCGCCATAGGTCACTGAAGCAGTGCTACTTGAGATCTACATCTCGTGAAGCATTGATATCGCTTTCTGCTGCTGAAACTGCAGATGTGAGCGCATCAAATACCTGTTCACCGCGATCGACATTTTCCTTAAACCAGTCATAGACCGGTGCAGCTGCCTCTTTGAACGCAGTCTTTTCTTCAGGTGTCGGTACGTAGAGGTCACCACCACCTGCGACAAAATCCTGATAGGCCTGAATTGACTTGCGCTTAGGTGATGCAAAAGTTGCCTGTTGCAATGCGTAGAATCCATCAACAACAATACGGCGTTGCTCTTCAGACAGATTTTTGAACGAGTCATTAGACATCCACCACAGTGCACCCATATAGGCATGCCCATCCAGTGTCACATACTTAAGGCCAGCGTCTGGAAACTTCATGCCCATAATATCGGTGATACCGTTTTTAGATCCTTCCACAACACCAGTCTGGAACGATGTGAAAAGTTCCGGCCAAGGGATTGGTGTCGGTGCAGCGCCAAGTGCTTTAACCAGTTCCTGAGGCAGGTCGGCAACAACAGTACGGATTTTCAGACCTTCCATATCAGCAGGACCTGCAACCCGGCGCTTTGTGTTAGCGAAATTACGCCAGCCACCAGTGTTGCCTATAGTCATCAAACGAATAGTATCGCCTGAATCTTCGAGTGCCATGTCGCGCACTGTTCGGGTGAAGTCACCAGACAGTACGTGCTCTGCTATGCGGTCATCTGCCATAAGATAAGGCAAATCGAGTACCTGAACGTACGGAAATAAACCAGCAGCACCGCCGGAGGTAGAGATGTAAATATCAATTGAGCTGTCTGCAACGCCCTGAAGACACTCGGCGCCATTTGAGCAAAGCTGGGTACCGATGAAAAGCTCTACTTCAATAGCACCGTTTGAAGCACTTTCAACGTAGTTTTTAAAAACAATCAGACCATCGTAGTCTTCATCGTTCTCATTCGAGTTGGCAGTCGCTCTTATGGTAATGTCAGCGGCGTAAGAACTGCTTACCGCTCCTATACCGAGTAAAGCGGCTAATGCCACAGTAGTTGCTAATTTTTTAAACATAATTTCCTCCCAGGGAAAATCAATCGTTGCTTGCTATAGGAATCCCGCAAGGCGTGGAACGGTCAGCGAAAGTGCTGGTACAAAGGTAATTAGAAGAATCACGAGTATCTCTACCGCTAAAAACGGCAAAATTGCGCGCGCGATTGTAGTCACTCTTTCACGCGAAACAGAAGCGGCTACGAATAGAACCAAACCCATCGGGGGTGTTGCAAGTCCGACAGTCAGATTCACACACATTATAATCGCAAAGTGTACGGGTTCGACGCCCAGACTGATAAATACCGGGCCGAGTATCGGGCCAAGAATAATAATTGCGGGCCCGGCATCGAGAAACATGCCAACAATAAACAATAAAATATTAATCAAAAACAGAAGCAGTAATGGATTGTCTGTCAGCGTAAGGATAAAAGCTGCGAGTTGTTCGGGTGCATGACTGAGGCTAACGACAGTCTTAAAAGACATCGCAGCCCCGACCAGTAACAACACAACGGCTGAGGTAAGACCTGCACGGGTGAGCACGTCAGGCAGATCGCGAAACCGCAGACTACGGGTTACGAATAAGCCGATTACCATTGCATAGGCTACAGCGACAGCCGCGGCCTCTGTGGGTGTGAACACCCCACCGAGTATCCCACCCAAAATAATCACTGGAGTTAACAGCGGAAAAAACGCTTTAAGTCCTGCACGCCCGCGCTGACGCCAGGTATATTTGTCACTGGCAACTGGAAAGTTATAGC
>CAYPDN010000422.1:0-3514 GCA_964409445.1 uncultured Granulosicoccaceae bacterium | reverse complement strand
TGTATCACTGGTTGTATCACTGGCCGACCCACTAATAAGTCCACTGGCATGATCACCGGTTTTACAGCACAGAGCCTGTCGACCCGCATTTTTGTCGCAATATTCGTATCGATTACATTTACTGCCGGACAGTCGCTATCGGCTGACTACTCTGAAGAAGAGCTGGGCCAGATTCAGGATCAAGCTGTTCATATCCTCGGCGGCAATGCCAATGTAATCAGTCGCTGGAATGGTCCGGTTCAATACGGACTGATAACAGACTTGAGCGGAAATGATTTTGATACTGACATGGATGCTGTATTTGCAGAAATTGCACCGCTTAGTGGCTTGACGATACGCAAGAAAAGCAAGCAATCAATAAAGACATTCATAGAACAGATAGAACGCTCCTCGCCACATCAGCTGGGAAGCTGTGAGTCAAACGACAAGTGCCTCAACTTTGCCGTCGTGATTTCAGATACTGAAGCGATGCGGCAGATCGCCAACAAGCTGCCGCTGCGTGAGGTTTATCAGGACGCATTGCTTGCCGACACTGCCGTTTGCTTTTTCGCACCCTACGAGCGCGCATCAGTCATTTTTCAATCGCTGATCTTTGTGAAAAATACTCCCGACACAGCGCTGATGCGTACCTGTCTGGCCGAAGAGATTTATCAATCGTTCGGTATGTTTAACGATTATAGTGAATCTGAGTATTTCTCATTTAACAACAGAGTTCAGGAGAAACGCATTACAGCGGCAGACAAGGCGCTTTTAAAAACAGTCTACGAGTTTCAACCGGGGGCACCTGTGTTTGCTGTAGTCAAACAGTTTATAAAATCAAATACGCTCAACAAACCTTAACAAGATGTTCGCACATGTTAGATTTAACGATTACCCTTGTCAGCTGTCAGAAGTGGTACACCAGTGTTCGAACCATGATTGAGTGTTGACCATGACGAGCACTTTCGACGCCTTTGTTGCATTGGGTGAAGCGCTTGATCGCGCTATTATCGGTCAGCCACACTTGTCAGAGCGGCTGCTTACAGGTTTACTTGCAAACGGCCATATTCTAATTGAAGGTGCTCCGGGGCTTGCTAAAACTCGCGCAGTAAAAACGCTCGCTTCTCTGATCGATGCAAGTTTTAAACGTGTGCAGTTTACCCCAGACTTGTTACCGTCCGATATAACAGGCACTGAAATATACCGACCAGGGGAAGCAGACTTCGAGTTTCAACCCGGCCCGATATTCAATCAACTGGTACTGGCCGATGAAATCAACCGGGCACCTGCAAAGGTTCAGTCTGCGTTACTTGAAGCCATGGGAGAACGGCAGGTAACCGTTGGAAACACTTCTTACCTGCTGCCTGAACTCTTTATGGTGGTGGCCACTCAAAACCCGATTGAACACGAAGGCACTTACGATTTACCACAGGCGCAACTTGACCGGTTTTTGCTACAGGTAAAAGTAGACTACCCAGGTGCCAGCAATGAAAATCGCATTCTGGAACTTGCCCGTAATGAGGAATCCCTGACAACCCTCAATTCAACACAAGATCCGGCACCGATTATTCACAACGATCTTATATTCAACGCCCAGGATGAAATTAGATCTATTCACGTAAGCCCACCCGTTCAGGAGTATATGGTGCAATTGGTAGTTGCCACCAGAAATGCAGAAGCCTATGGCACCGATACAGCGCAGGCAATTGCAAAAGAGATACAACACGGTGCAAGTCCGAGAGCAACAATAGCGCTCGATAGATGCGCACGAGCACGCGCATGGCTTAAGCAACGCGATTACGTAACTCCGGATGATGTTCAATCACTTATTCACGATTGCCTGAGACACAGAATTGTCTTAAGTCTGAATGCTCAAAGCCGATCGCGAACCAGTGATCAGGTCATTGATGATTTACTGAATCTGGTACCAGTAGTTTGACCATGCTCACAGCGACTAAACCCGGATTAAGCTGGTTGAATCGTTTGTCGCCGTCACTTTCATCGACTTCCGTAAACACATCAACTACGCAAAGCAATAATAGTGGCGAGGGTGTGTACGTTTCACTTGATCAGTTAATCGATTTGAAAACCCAGGTTATAGCCTTTAGTAAATCATCTTCACATCGACTGCACAACGGCCAGCCTGGGGAAACGCTGTCTGCCTTTAAAGGACAAGGTGTAGAATTCGAAGATATCCGACCTTACATGCCTGGTGACGATTTGCGTCACGTCGACTGGCGCGTCGTTGCCCGAACCGGACTGCCCTACACCCGCCGCTACAGCGAAGACCGGGAGCGCGCCTCTATGATAATTGTGGATCAGAGGGCCACTATGTTTTTCGGATCAGGTGCTCAGTTTAAGTCATATACGGCCGCTGTTACAGCCGCGAAAGTAGCCTGGAGTGCAGTTTTCAATGGTCATCGGCTGGGAGGGATTATTGCGTCGGAAACCATCGACATTACCAGGCTCGGTAACCCTCATCGCTCAAGCCTGACATTTCTAAATCATCTGGTAAAACACAATAACTCGCTAGCCAGCGACACACAAAAACGCCATACCTTCGAAAGTCTGCTGGATCTGCTTACTAACAATATTCAACCCGGATTGATCGTTACAATCATCAGTGACTTTCATGATTTCAATCCGCGTTCTGCAGCAACGCTTGCAGCTTGTGCTAACCGCTGTGAGGTAAACTTAATTAGAATCTTTGATCCACTTGAGCAGAAAATAAATTTACGCGGGCAAGTGGGCATTAGTAACGGAACAAAAATAGCGCAGGCAAGGCTTAATAACCGAGTATTAGATAAATATCGAGAGCAAAGAGCTATGGTCAGACTACGTTTAGATGACACTGCTCAAACATCAGGTATTAACTTAAACAATATTGGCACGTGTGAGTCAGTCTGACATGGCTACTGCTGAGCCAGATATTGCCAATTTTACCGACGCTAATCTTACCCAGGCGAATGTCACCCAGGCCAACCTGGCAGATTATTTGCGCGATATACAACTACCCGAACCTGTTACATGGTGGCCTGTTGCTCCAGGCTGGTGGGGGATCGCACTGTTTTTACTACTTTCGATTTTTTATTTCGCATTCAGTCGCCGACGCAAAAACGGCATCAGCAACCTGGACCACCAACTTAGGCAGGTCTATACAGATTTTCAACACAATGGTGATGTAGCGCAATATTACAGCCGCATGACCCGGCTGTTGCGAGAAGCTGCACTTGATAACACCAATCAAGTAAGTTCAGGCAGTCATCCAGCTGTAGCTTTGCACGGTGCCCACTGGGTAGACTGGCTGGAACACACAACCGGCGTACATCTGTCGCCTTCTGTCAGCACTTTGCTGAGTGACAGTTGCTACCAGAAATTTCCACAACCACCAAATCATCTTCTACACCTCGAAATCACAAGATGTATTGCCGGATTGTCTAAACCTGACAAGAAATCATCAGACAAACAATTAGCACACGCCATCAACACAAAGGCAGATGCCGGTGCTTGAATGGAGCTGGCCATGGTTTGTAAT
>CAYPDN010000421.1:0-3521 GCA_964409445.1 uncultured Granulosicoccaceae bacterium | reverse complement strand
CAATGGCTGAAGTAGAAAATATACTGATCGGTAAGGGTGAAAATCTCGTCACACTACAACCGAAGTATGCGAATCGCCACGGACTCATTGCAGGTGCCACAGGAACTGGCAAAACAATAACGCTACAGGTTCTGGCCGAAGGTTTTTCACGTATCGGTGTTCCGGTATTTATGGCAGACGTTAAAGGTGACTTATCCGGCATCAGTCAAAAAGGAACCGCACACCCCAAAGTTGATGAACGCGTCGAACACATCGGCATTGATGACTTTGAGTTCGATGACAACTCTTGTGTGTTTTGGGATCTATTCGGCGACAAAGGCCATCCGGTAAGGGCAACCATTTCAGATATGGGTCCTACCCTGCTATCACAGCTGCTTGGCTTAAATGAAACACAAGCCGGCATCATGACTGTGGTATTCCGCTTTGCTGATGATGAAGGTCTTTTGCTACTCGACCTTAAAGATCTCACCACCACCTTAAAATTTATTGGCGATAACGCCAAACAATTTAAAGCCGACTACGGCAACATCAGCTCGGCGTCAGTGGGTGCAATACAACGTCGATTAATAGAACTTGAAGAAAGCGGCGCAGACGAATTTTTCGGCGAACCGCAGCTCGACTTATGGGATCTAATGCGAGTTGATTCAAATGGTCGCGGCAATATCAATATACTTGCAGCAGATAAGCTGATGATGAAGCCGAAGCTCTATGCGACATTTCTATTGTGGCTGATCTCTGAACTATTTGAAGACCTGCCAGAGGTAGGTGATCAGGATAAACCGCGACTGGTATTCTTTTTTGATGAAGCACACCTGTTGTTTGAAGACGCACCAAAAGCGTTGGTAGAAAAAGTAGAGATGGTGGTCAGATTGATCCGCTCTAAAGGCATTGGCATTTATTTCATCACACAAAGTCCACTGGATATTCCTGAAGACGTCCTCGGCCAGCTCGGCAACCGAGTACAACACGCACTACGTGCATTCACACCAAAAGATAAAAAGGCCGTGCGCGCCACTGCCCAAACCATGCGCGAAAACCCGGCTTTCGATTCCGAAACTGCGATTATGGAACTCGGTGTCGGTGAAGCATTGGTTTCAACGCTTGAAGAAGACGGCATTCCCTCCATTGTAGAACGTACCATGGTGCGACCACCGGTTTCGCGTATTGGCCCTGTCACTGAGGCTGAGAGGGGCGAGGTATTAAAGGCCAGCCCGTTTGCAGGTCGCTACGACAAAGAAATTGATCGCGAATCGGCGCATGAAAAACTCAAAGCACGGGTACAAAAAATAGAAGCTCCGGAACCTGGACCCACGCTCAATAAATTTCCAACCGCGGCACAAAAGGCAGCAGCGCAGCAACCAACAGCTGCAACAAGCAGAGCCGCTGCAAAACCTAAAGGCCGGCAGCGCCAGACAGTCACCGAAGCACTAACCAAGAGCGTGGTGAGATCAATCGGCTCCAGCGTCGGTCGTCAGATTGGGCGGGGTTTGCTTGGTGGTATTATGGGCACTCGAAGAAGGCGCTAAACCTCTCGCTTCACAGAATTCTATAAAAACAATAATTACGACGGCCCATGGCACAGATAAGACTGCGCAATATCAGTTTAGCCTTCGGGCCGGACAAACTGCTCGATCAAGCGGAGCTTGTTATAGAACAAGGCGATCGCATTGCTATCCTCGGTCGCAATGGCCAGGGAAAATCGACACTGCTTAAAGTGATCGACGGCGAGATAGAACCAGATGATGGCGAAATAGTCCGTTCGGACGGAGTCAAAATAGCGAGACTCCAACAGGAAGTTCCATCAGGAGAAGATCACCGAACGGTTTTTGAAGTTGTCGCATCAGGCCTCGGCGATAACGCAGCTGTTGCGCTGCAACAACTTGAAACCGACGGCTACACCGACATAGAACTCGAAGGCACAGATATCTGGCGCGCAACCGCCGATATACAGAGCATCATTTCTCGCCTGTTACTCGAACCAGAAAATAAGGTTTCCAGTTTATCTGGTGGCCAAAAGAGGAGAGTCATGTTGGCTCGGGCACTGGCGGCTCAGCCTAATGTATTGTTAATGGACGAGCCAACCAACCACCTTGATATCGATTCGGTTATCTGGCTGGAAGAGTTCTTAAGCAAAATCACAACGACACTGATTTTTGTCACCCATGACAGATCACTGATCAGAAAACTCGCCAACAGAATTGTTGATATAGACCGCGGCACGCTTAGCAACTGGAACCATCCGTACGATAAGTTTCTGCAATTACGCGAAGAAGCCAATGCAGCGACTGAAACACAAGACAAATTGTTTGATAAAAAACTAAAACAGGAAGAAACCTGGATCAGACAAGGCATCAAAGCCAGACGCACCAGGAACGAAGGCAGAGTCAGAGCATTAAAAAAGTTGCGTGAAGAACGCGCGCAACGTCGTGCGAAAATTGGCAAAGCCGAGCTCAATGTTCAAACAGACAGCAAGTCTGGCAAGCTGGTATTCAAGCTCGACAAAATCAGTCAGACTTTAAGCGACAAAAAGCTGATTAATAATTTCTCCACCACTATTATGCGCGGCCACAAGATTGCGATTATCGGCCCGAATGGAAGCGGTAAAACCACCCTGCTTAAAATCATTCTAGGCGAACTCACGCCTGATCAAGGCACCACAACACCCGGAACTAATCTCGAGGTTGCCTACTTTGATCAGCTGCGCAACCAGCTGGATGAAACCAAATCCGCGGCAGACAACGTTAGCGAAGGCACAGACTTCATTGAAATCAATGGTCAGCGCAAACACATTATGGGTTATATGCAGGACTTCCTATTCGACCCCGAACGAGCACGAGCACCAATCAACAAACTCTCCGGTGGTGAACGCAACCGGCTATTGCTGGCCAAACTGTTTACTAAACCCGCCAATGTACTGGTACTCGACGAACCAACCAATGATCTGGATGTAGAAACACTGGAGCTGCTTGAATACACCATACTGTCATTCACCGGCACAGTGTTAATGGTAAGCCACGATCGCGAATTTATAGATAACATCGCCACCAGCACTATTGTGCTTGAGGGTGAAGGTAAACTCAGTGAATACGTCGGTGGTTACAGTGACTACTTAAGCTATTCGGCAAGTAAAAAAGATAACAGCAGGACAACTGGCAACAGCCAAAAGAAAAGCAGCAATAAGCAAAGCCAATCGACTGGCAAAACAGATACTGAAAAATCTGCAGCTAAAAAAGCGGTGAAGTTAAGCTACAAAATACAACGAGAGCTCGACGAACTACCCGGTAAAATAGAAAAGCTAGAGGACCAGAAAACTTCCATTGAAGAGCAGTTAGCAGACTCTGCTGTATTTAAAGACGCAATCAAACTACAGGAAGTGCAGACACAGTACACTGATATTCAGTCACAGCTAAACAACGCTTACAGCCGCTGGGAAGAACTGGAAGAACAGGCCACTCCTAAATAACCAGACATCAACAACCAGGCCTCAATAACTGGCAAGTCTTATTATTATCTGCCACTAG
>CAYPDN010000420.1:2125-3530 GCA_964409445.1 uncultured Granulosicoccaceae bacterium | reverse complement strand
GATAAAAGCGCGCATAACCAATTCCGCACACCTCGATGTTTATTTTCGCAGGAGGGGAAATTCAGCGGTCAGTTATTCATTAAACTCGCTCTTACAAATATCTTCGATAAAACTTACTCGCTTATCCGAACTCCGTGAGTCACTCTCAAGAACAGCGTCGGCTATGCGGCCGCCAAATTTCTTCATTAATTTTTCGTCTTCCTTTACCTGTTTTACCGGATAAACAGTATCCTGACAATAGGTCGAAACTGTGTTGGCTTCATTTAATACCGGCATGGGCGCTTCACCAGTTTTATCGTGCGCTCGCACCCGATTTCTAAGTATCTTTCGCAGCTTTGAAACTCCACGATCAGAAGTAACTCTGTGTTCGAGTGCGTGCACCGCAATAGGTCGTTGTGAGACTTGTACTTCATAGTCACCCGGCTGGCGTTGCTGCTCTTCGTAAGGTCTGCCTGACGTCTGCCCCATAAAGTCGATGGTTTCTTTGCCAACCTCTGAAGGAGTATCCTGCCCGCGGGGATCGAGTTGCTTGTTAAAATATCGCCAGCCGATGGTCATGGTATTGGTATCGTCAATGGGTACCATCCATCTCAACATGGAAACACGTTGAAATATTTTTTTTGATTCAGCTTCCTCCCAGATTGCACCGGTTTGATTGCCGTTGGGTAAAATAGAATCCGTTGTGCGTGTCCACAAATGATCCTCCACCCGTCGGGTTTGCACATTCATCATGCCCAACGGCGTGTCACGATATTCAATAAGCTGCTCTACTCCCGATGCCGCACCAAATTGAACACCACTGGACAAAGCATGCAAATGCAGCACGTGAATTGGATCCTGAGTGTTCTCATAAACCTGTAACCAGTTGGCAGGCATACTCAGTGAAAACGTTTTTGATTCTGTGTCTGCGAGCTCCATGGTGTCGTAGATCGGGAATTCCGGTTTTTTATCCGGTGGCCCAAAATAAGCAAAAACAATCCCCTTTTCTTCATGGATCGGGTAGGCACCCTGCACAACTTTATCTCTTACCGGGCTGCCTATGGGTTCTGATGGTGCATCTATCAATCGGCCATCTATGTCGAAGTGCCAGCCGTGATAACAACATTTAATGCCGCAGTCCATGATAATTCCGAATTCCAGAGAGGCACCCCGGTGCGCGCAGTGGCGATGTAGCAGCCCGATACGCTCAGACTGATCGCGAAATATCACCAGATCCTCTCCAAGGATGCGGATAGCTATCGGCAAATCGGATATTTCATTAGACATTGCTACCGGCTGCCAGTAACGACGCAGGTACTCACCGCAAACGGTTCCGGGACCAACGTGCGTTAATTCGGGATCTTCGGCAGGAACATCCCGTTTGTAATAGCCGGAAAAGGGTGATGTCTGGTTTTCATTCATGGTC
>CAYPDN010000420.1:0-2025 GCA_964409445.1 uncultured Granulosicoccaceae bacterium | reverse complement strand
AACATCCCGTTTGTAATAGCCGGAAAAGGGTGATGTCTGGTTTTCATTCATGGTCAGCACGGCTCAATTGCGTTATTTTGAAGTAGAGAATACACTTAATCCATCTGTTACGGGACGAGTCTCAACCAAATTGGTAATAGTCAACGACCACATTATAAACCCCTGTGTGATCAGATCACCCTGCACTTAACCTGGGAATCGGCTATAAAAAGTTTGAATAGCCCGGATCGGGCCTGACGATATTTGGATTGCAGTTCATGCTTTTGCAGAGAAGCGAGACCGGTAACCGACAATGTCTTTATCTGTTGAGAACTAGATCCGCCAGATCCCGCCGTATAGCAAACAACTAAGATAAATCTGGTGCTACATTACCTGCCACAATCAACACCACTAACGAACGAACTAAAATCATGTGGCAATTCTGGATAGATCGAGGTGGTACTTTTACCGACATTGTTGGCCGCGATCCCGACGGCAATCTGCACACGCAAAAGCTGCTGTCGGAAAACCCTGAACAATATAAAGATGCCGCTGTCAGGGGCGTTCGTGATTTACTAAATCTTGAATCGAATGATCCTATTCCGCCAGATACCATTGACGCGGTCAAAATGGGAACGACCGTCGCCACCAACGCACTGTTGGAACGCAAAGGTGATCGTACGCTGTTGCTTATAACCCGTGGCTTTGCAGACCTGCTGCGAATTGGTTATCAAACACGCCCGACTCTGTTTGATCTAAACGTTATACTCCCGGAGCTACTGTACGAGCGTGTTATTGAAGTTACCGAACGTGTTGACGCCGCCGGTGAGATCATCACACCGCTCGATGAATCAACTCTGCGCGGTGACTTACAGCGCGCTTATGATGACGGTATTCGAAGCGTTGCGATAGCGTTGATGCACGGCTACCTGATGCCAAAGCACGAACAGCGTCTGGCAGAACTGGCACATGAAATCGGTTTTACCCAGGTGTCAGTATCCAATAAAACTTCACCGTTAATGAAACTCGTCAGCCGCGGCGACACGACAGTGACAGATGCCTACCTGTCTCCGATTCTAAGACGCTACGTGCAACAGGTGCGACAAGCGCTGGATGCCGATCAGGGTGGTTGTCGTCGACTGCTGTTCATGCAGTCCAACGGCGGACTCACCGATGCTGATCTGTTTCAGGGTAAAGATGCGATTCTCTCCGGTCCCGCCGGCGGTGTTGTCGGTATGGTCAGCACCGGCTTGCAGTCAGGGCATGATCGATTGATCGGATTCGATATGGGTGGCACTTCTACTGACGTCTGTCATTTTGCGGGGCAGTACGAGCGCAGTTTTGAAACCGAAGTAGCCGGAGTCAGAATGCGCGCACCGATGATGAATATCCACACAGTAGCAGCCGGTGGCGGTTCGATTTTAAAGTTCGATGAAGATCGATTTCAAGTCGGGCCTGAAAGCGCCGGGGCAAATCCCGGGCCTGCCTGTTACCGTCGCGGTGGACCACTGACTGTCACTGACTGCAATGTGATGCTCGGTAAACTGCAGGCTGAACATTTTCCGAAAGTGTTCGGACCCGACGGCAACCAGCCACTTGATACGGATGTGGTGCGCGAGAAATTTACCCGTCTGACCAAACAGGTTGCCGACGCTACCGGCGATGCGACCCTGACACCCGAACAGGTAGCCAGCGGTTTTTTACGTATCGCTATTGAGAACATGGCCAATGCAATTAAAAAGATATCGGTACAACGTGGCTATGATGTCACTCGTTATGTGTTGAACTGCTTTGGCGGCGCCGGAGGTCAGCATGCGTGTGGTGTTGCCGATGCGTTGGGAATCAGTAAAGTACTGCTGCATCCGCTGGCCGGTGTTTTATCGGCATACGGTATGGGCCTGGCGGATATTCGTGCTCTGCGCGAACAACAGTTTGAAAAGTCGGTTGCCGAAACCGACGATGCAACTGCGGTGCTTGACCAGCTGGCCTACAGCGCAGTTGAAGAAGTTGAGGCACAGGGTATCGATCAAAAGTCGATAACGGTTA
>CAYPDN010000419.1:0-3532 GCA_964409445.1 uncultured Granulosicoccaceae bacterium | reverse complement strand
AGCTTAACGAAAATTGTGCAACCGGCTTTTGATCCGGGAGTGTGCTTTGAGCCGGGAGGATTGCGAATGTAGGAACCGACCGGCCAGTCACCGTAGTCATCTTCGAATACGCCTTCAAGGACAATAAATTCTTCACCGCCGCCGTGTGTATGGGCAGAGAAACTGCTGTCTGGTGCGTATCTGACAATAGTGGTGACTCTTTCATTCTCACCTTTTACTCTATCCAGACGTCGTCGCTGCACACCTGGCATTGGTGAGTCTTCCCATTTTATTGAGTCACCGTGCATGACAACACGTTTGCTAAAGTCGTCGTTTACGTTCATTTTGTCTGGCCTTTTGATCTAAAGAGTTCGATTTACCTGGAGAGATCAATGTCCTGATTTCGCGTCCAGTCGAACGTGCCATTATCTCGCTCTGTTACTGCCTGTTTCCAGCCATACTGCTCTACACGATCCTTAAATTGCAACCCTTCAGGTGAATGACGGGACATGCCATCGAATATTGTTGCGAGGCGTTGTGTCCGGTTAATCTGTTCTTCGACTGCGGCGTTGATAATCATTTTTTGCATGGCTAGCTGATTGACTGGAACTGTCGCCATTCTTGCGGCAAGTGATTCGACTTCATCATCGAGTGATGACTCAGGTACAGATTTCAAAACCAATCCTATTTCGGCTGCCTCAACTCCTGTGATTTTGTCTCCGGTAAACATCATGCGCTTTGCCCTTTCAGGACCGATGCGATGTACCCACATGGCGGTGGTGGGACATCCCCAGACACGGCTGGGCATGTAACCGATTTTTGCGTTGTCTGCCATTATGGTGAGATCTGCGCAAAGAGCAATGTCTGAACCGCCCGCGACTGCAAAGCCGTGAACTTTGCAGAGCACTGGTTTCATGGCGCGAAATAGAGACATGAATGCCTGCGTATTAGCCCACATGAACGCATAGTCTTCCATTGGGTCCCATGGCATTTCCTGTACTGCTTTGTTCGTACCATTGTCTTGTGCATAGTGGTTGAGATCATAGCCTGCACAAAATGCTTTGCCGGCACCGGACAACAACATCACATGTATATCCCGATCTGCGTCAGCTTCTGCAACTGCTGCTGCGAGATTGCGTGGTAAGTCGTCATCGATAGCATTCATGACGTCTGGCCGGTTAAGGGTAATGCGGCCTATTCGGCCATCCTTCTCGAGAAGGACTTTGGACATGGCAGTACTCCAATCACTCAAGAGTTGTTGCTTTATATTGTAATGCAGATTGAAGTTGTATTCGCACAGTCTGATTGCATTCCGTGCTAGTCCTTAGGGGACTGCCGGGCTCTGTTGAACTGGTTAGCCCATGGAGATCAACCATGGCCGTTGTACAAGCAACAGTAAATCGAATTCCAGACGACCTGATTTACTTGTAAACACCCGAGTGCGTCCATAGAACTAGTATTTCAACAGGGGCGATTTCAAATCATGTTGCCGGGAAAGAGCAAGGCTCGGAGTAATTGGTACAGCAATGGTTCTGGATAAAATGGGAAATGGCTGACCAGATAATGCTCAACTTGATAAGTTGCAGAGCTACTTACTGGTTTTCCTGCAGTACAATGATCCGCAGCACTAAATCGCAGAGTATCCGCTCGAATAAGTTGCGAGCGTAGAAGCAGATAATAAATTTACAAAACGGAGTGAGGTTATGGATATTTCGAATAAAGTAAATCAAAAGATAAAGAGGGGCACTTTAAGCTTGCCACGTTCGGGAATTGTAGCGGCGGTTGTTATCACAGCAGCCTTATCTGCGTGCAGTAGCGGTGGTGGAGGTGGTGGTGAGAACTCGAATGACGATAGCGTTGTTGATACGTTCGGAGATACCGCCAACGATAACCTGGTAAGTAACTTTCCACCTGAGTACATTACTCCGGCTGGTGTAACGGAATGTTCAACAGAAGATATAAATATGCGTGTCGATTTTGACATGCGTGACTATTATATTTTTTATGATCAGGTCCCTCAGCTCAATCTGGCGGAGTTTGAATCACCTGAATCCCTGATACGAGATTTAAGAGTTGATCCGGATACCTTTAGTTTTGTTGCAGATGCTCAGGAACAAACGGATCTGGTAGACAATGGCCTTTCAGGCGGTTTTGGTTTTCTATTCCGCTTTACACAAAATGGTGAGGTTCGAGCCAGAGAAATATTCTTAGGGTCGCCGGCAGATGACGCGGGCATGCTCCGTGGAGATCAGCTCCTTCGCATTGATGGCATACCTTTCGAGGAACTCAGCGAAGCCGAATTAGATTTTGCGTTCGATCCGAATAACGCTCCAATTAATATGACCATTCGCACCGGTAACGAAGCACCTCGGGATGTATCAGTAAATTTTGCAGACTACTTCTGGCAAACTGCAGGGCCGGCTGTTCGATTCCCAGGGGAAAGTGTGCCTACGGTTGGGTATTTACCCATAAGGCGGTTTCTGGAAACCACTGAGGCTGAAATTAATCGATCATTGGATTTCCTGAGGTCGGGCGAGGGAATCGACGAACTGGTTGTCGATCTTCGTTATAACCCGGGTGGTCGAACGCATGTTGCTCGTCACATTGCTTCTGTCATTGGTGGTGCGGCTGTGGAGAATCAAGTGTTCCTGCTGCGAACATGGAATGACAAATATGCGGAGAATAATTCGGCGGATTTTTTTGACTCTGTTGAATCACCGATGAATCTGCCCAGGGTTTATGTGCTGGCAACCGAGTTCACCGTTTCGGCTTCCGAAGCGTTCATAAATGCTCTTGAACCTTATATCGATGTGATAGTTATTGGCGGTGTGACCGATGGTAAGCCCTTCACCTCAAACTCACGAGTCTATTGTGGTAAATCAATTAATGCGATGCGTTCTGTGCGAACAAACGCGCTCGGTGTGAGTGTCGCCGGTGGTATTCAGCCTGACTGCAGGGTAGAGGATACCTGGGAAACGACTGCAGACAGTTTGTCTGATCCATTGCTGAACGGTGCGCTTAGCATGATCGACAGAAATACCTGTCCGGCACCTGTGCTGGCAAGCGTGCCTGCGAAACAGTTGGGCAGAAACGAGTTTTCTTACAGTGACCCTCAGTTACCTGTTTCTGAGGAGTGATCCGGCCACAGACGGCACGCGAGTAAGTAGACGAACAGCATGGTATACAGCCATGCTGTTCGAATTATTGGGGCTTCTAAGGTTTCTTAGGAGTTTGGTAGGTAGTTTCTTTCTGAAACGCTTCCCATACCGTTTCATAGCCAACAAAGCCTTTTTCGTTCGGCTTCATCTGGCGGGTTTTTACATTCCGTGATTCACCTTCAGGGACTACCGGACGTTCTTTAGAGGGTTCGCTCATGGTATTGTTCTCTGTCTAAATGCAATATTGATCTGTGAAATCAGTGTCATTCTGTCATTCTTTTAAGTATAAAAAAATACATGTGTCGATGTTTTAACCGGTACACACTGAGTTTTCGCATGGCCTGGGAGTCTGCGCGGTAGAAGTCTGCGTAGCGAGAATGTGCCATGGCGAGGGC
>CAYPDN010000418.1:0-3546 GCA_964409445.1 uncultured Granulosicoccaceae bacterium | reverse complement strand
TTTGCACGCAAGGTCTGGCAAGTAGTTGATTTGTAGTTCAGGTTAGTAATCTTAGGAACAAGGAATGTCCGGTTCGCGTCACAGTTTAATCGATGAAACCATGAGATCGGTCACCGAAAAATTCTCCTGCAAATGACAAGATGGGGGATTAAGAAAACTGAATCGAAAGGTGTGTTTTGGCTAATTTATCTGAGAAATACCGTCAGTTCCGCGCTTACCACAAATACTCTTATCCTGGATTGTTCATCGCTATCAGTAGTGCGAAGGCTTTGTTTCAGATTGGTGTTGTTTTCGCTGTTGCATGGTACGCATTATCATTGATGGCAGGCGGCCAGCATGCTGGTGGAAGGGCCCTTGCGCAAGATAGCAATGCGGCAGATAAATCGTTGCAGCTCACCGGTTTTACTGGCGCACCTGCACAGGTAGAGATACCGGCGATCGCGACCAGTGAGGCTTTGGGTCAAATTTCGGGGCGAGTATCGTCTCCCGTTGCAAATCCCGGTGTTTACAATGTTGAGTGGTTATTAAAACATGAGGCAGGCTCTTATGTGGTACAGCTGGCATCGTCCACTGATAAACCTGATCTTTATCAAAAAGCGTTTGATCTCTCAGATTCTCACCCAGTTGTTGTCTATCCGTTTAAGAAGACTCGCAGCAATCGCATGATGTACGGGTATGCTATCGGCATGTACGATTCATTCAATGAAGCACAGGCAGATGTTAAACAACTGTCTGAAAATGCCGTCGCTGAAGGAGTCTGGATAAGATCGGTGGGCGAGATTCAAAAGCAGGTCTTAAGCGTTAGGTAGAAGAGCTCTATAGCTCCCTGGGTTTTTGATTCCCAAAAGTCCCGCACCGTTGATTGAAACACTCCTACGACCCAGCACTCGGAGAATAGCTGAGGTGTACTGCCCAGCCCCGGGTACTACTCGCCCGGGCATTCCAGAATGTACTTCCAGATACACTTATACCGGTAAACAGATTAAAATATCTAACGATTTCCGTTAGATGTAGCCCTCATGTACTTACGAATCATCGGTAGTTTCTGTACAGCTCTGTTTCTTCTCAATAGCGGTATTGCGCAGCAATCCGGAACCGGAGGTCAGGAGCTTAAGCTGGATCTTGAGCAATTTCCAAATACTGGTGACCAGGCCGGCAACGAAACCCCGGGTGATGAGCTGGAATTGAATCTCGAGCAATTCGATAATTCAGATCAAACAGCGCCTGTAGATTCACCGATAAATACAGATGAAGAGTTAAAACTGAACCTGGAGCAGTTTGACAACACAGGCGAGCAGCAGAGTGATGATCTGGAGTTGAACCTCGATCAATTCGATAACAAAAATGAACCGGCGACCCAAATTAATAATAGCGGCTCCGGCGCGACCCGGATCGATAAAACAGCAGCCCCCAGGTACAATTATCTGCCGCTTGTTATTGGCGGTGGTTTGGTTTTACTGGCATTTATGGTGATTCTTTCTCGGCGCAGAAAAAGAAGAAGATAACACCTGATTCGCGAGTATGATTTCCCGGTACTCGAATTCCTGACTTTTAATTGCTGTTGTTGCGATAATGGCTGAAAAATAAATCTATCTGGAGAATCTGATGCCCGGTTATAAACTCACCTACTTCGACATCGATGGCGGCCGCGGAGAAGTTACCCGTATCGCGTTTCATGCAGCAGGTATTGAGTTTGAAGATAACCGGATCAGCTTCCCTGAGTTTGGTGAAGCTCGCGGCAGCATGCGCTTTAATGCGGTGCCGGTGCTTGAAGTTGATGGTGAAGAGATTTCCCAGTCTGATGCAATGAGTCGTTATGTCGGTCGCTTGGCTGGTCTTTACCCTGCTGATCCTATGCAGGCAATGTACTGTGATGAAGTGATGGGAGCGTTTGAAGATCTCACTCACTTCATTGTGCGTACCTTTGGCCTTGAAGGTGATGAATTAAAAGAAGCTCGCACTCAACTGGTCGATGGCAAGATGACTGTATTTCTTAAGGGTGTGCAGGAGTTACTGCATCGCGGTGGTGGCGAATACTTTGCTGATAACCAGTTAACAGTGGCCGATCTCAGATCTTTTGTGCAAGTGCGATCTCTCAGTGCAGGACTGCTCGATCATGTACCGGCTGATATTGTGCAGAACGTTGCACCTGACTTACTTGAGCATCATCAGCGTGTTGCTGCCGATAAGCGAGTTAGCGCCTGGTACGCGAGCCGATCACCAGATTGAGGATCACAAGGTTAAGGCTGGCAACCCCGTTTTGCGGAGATTGTAAGATTAATCTCCGCATAAATTGCGGAAAATAAGTGGATTTTCATCTGGAATAGTTCTATATTCTCCGCATAAGTTGCGGAGTATCCATGTTGTTTGTCTCATAATGTTTATCTGGCAGCACAAAAATTGGCCCCAATGGCAGTGGGATGCTCAGGTGCTTGGCAATTTGCAGGCAATGGTTGCCCATAAACAGGGGCGATTGCTGGGCAAAATGGAGGGTCTGGGATTTGATCTGCGCAACGAAGCACATCTGCAAACGCTAACCGAAGATGTTGTTAAATCGAGCTCTATCGAAGGTGAGGAATTGCCGGTTGATCAGGTGCGGTCTTCCATTGCGCGGCAACTGGGATTGTTTACTACTGATGAGGTGCCGTCCACACCGGCAGTTGATGGCGTGGTGCAGATGCTTGCAGATGCAGCATCGAACTATTCAGCACCGCTTACCCAAAAACGCTTATTGAACTGGCATCGGGAGCTTTTCCCGGAGGGAGTTGGTTTGCGTGAGTTCCGCATTGGAAAACTGCGCAACGATAAAGGTGGTTCAATGCAGGTAGTATCAGGGCCGGTGGGTCGCGAAAAAATACACTATCAGGCACCACCCGCTGAACAGTTAAAAGGTTCTGTCAGAGAGTTTCTTGACTGGTTTAACTTGAGCACTACGCCTGATACTTTAATCACTGCAGGAACCGCGCATCTTTGGTTTGTGACGTTGCATCCCTTCGATGATGGCAACGGTCGTATAGCTCGTGCAATAGCTGATATGGCGCTTGCACGGTGTGATCAAAACGTACAGCGCTTTTATAGTATGTCTTCACAGATACGTGCTGAGCGCGAGGTATATTACCAGCGACTGGAGAGAACGCAGCGCGGCGATCTTGATATTACTGACTGGCTGGTATGGTTTTTAGAGTGTCTAGGGCGCGCACTGGATAATTCCGATACCACCATAGAGAGAGTTCTGCAAAAGGCACGGCTGTGGCAACACTTAAGCGGTGCAACGTTAAATGAACGCCAAAGCAAAATGCTGAATCGATTGCTCGATGATTTCGATGGCAAGCTATCCACCAGCAAGTGGGCAAAGATAACACGCTGCTCGCAGGATACCGCAGCGCGTGATATCAAACAGTTGATGGATCTTGGAGCTTTGCGCAAAGATGCGGGGGGCGGGCGCAGCACTAGCTATTCGCTGGTGCCGCATTGATAGGATGGGTATAAATAGTGGTGGGCCCGGTAGGATTTGAACCTACGACCAATGGATTCACTTTGCCCGAA
>CAYPDN010000417.1:0-3549 GCA_964409445.1 uncultured Granulosicoccaceae bacterium | reverse complement strand
TTTGTCGACTGGACTCGTTTCCAGGGCCCTCGTTATGGTGTCTGGGACGTCGGTAATACCTGCATGGGTGCGATCGAGATTGGTACAGAAACTTTCTGGGGCAATGGCACATTCAGACTGGATGAGTTCCGCGTTACCCGATAGTACCGGCCCGATGCGCCGACAAGTTGTAAAATAATAAAGAGCCGCAATTGCGGCTCTTTTTTTTAACCCCTTTTTTGCGTTTGTCGCGATTAACTTAATGAGGCGGCATATGATTGCTGACAATCCGCCCGATATTGCGCCAACGCGTTAGCACAATTTAAGGACAAGCAATTCGAGTGTCACGGTTCAGGCTCCCGAGAATACTGACAGCCAACAGCGATGAGTCGCTGTTGAGATCCTATGGAGCCGGGGATTCAGCAGCCTTTGAAACACTCTACAAACGTCATAAAGATGGGCTTTACAATTTTATCCTGCGTGGATTGGCGCAAGCGGCGCCAGCGGAAGAAATTGCTCAGGACGTCTGGATGGCCGTAATAGACAATGCCACGCGCTTTGAACCCGGGAAAGCGACCTTTCGTACCTGGCTTTACCGAATTGCCAGCAACAAGGTGGCAGATTTTTTTCGTCGCAGGGTGAATCAACCTGGCGATATGCTTGATACCCAAAATGAACAGTTTGCAGCAACCGGATTGACCGCCGAAGATCGGATACTTTTTGAGCAGTTGCTTGTGGCCTTATCAGAGCTGCCGGAAGATCAGCGTATGACATTTGTATTGCAGCAGGAAGGATTCAGCCACCGCGAGATTGCAGACATCACAGGCGTCGGCAGTGAAACGGTGAAAAGTCGCTTGCGCTATGCCAAATCTGCGACTCGCGCGCGCATGGAGTTGAGCGCATGAAAGATCTGGATAAAGTCTACCGTGATGCACCAAAGTTCGAATCCCCGGCAGCGCTCGATCAAAGGATCCTGCGTGTAGCGGAGACCCGCAGCAGATCAAGGCAGGATCAAACCGAAACTGTGCGCTTGAATTCCGCCGCACGTTTAAATTCCAGATGGCGGATTGCGGGTTTAGCAGTTACCGCCACAGGTATGTTCGCTATTGGTTTGGGAGTATTGCTGCAGACAGGCATGATCAACTATGGAGACAAAGTTGATCCAGTTGCTGACAGCAGCATTATTGTGAGTGCAGAAACAGCGCGCACTGGCGTGAGTAATCGCCGAGCTGACGGTGTGTCTGTTGGAGCACCACAGTTATCGTCGTCATCTAAGGTGGTGCCGAGAACGAGTGAATCTGTCGAAGAATCGCTGCTGGTCAATGAATCGCAAATAGCTAAATTAGACCAGTTGACGGTTGCAGAGCAGCCGATGAGTCTCGCCACCGATGACATTCCTGCTGTAACTGATACCAGTCAGTCTGTTAGCGCGCTGGATAACTCAATGGCTGAATCTGCGTCTGTCGCCACTTCTCAAGTGGCTCCTCCTCAAGAGTCTGAAATCGCTATCGCAGACTCAGACGCTGGTGATCTGGCGACATCGATCGCTTCCAGCGCGCGAGTAGACAGCGCCCAGGTGGAGGCAAACAACACCCAGGCGGCAGCAGATAATATGATTGCGGCTGCTCCGGAGTTGGCTGAGTCAGAGACGCGTGAGAATTCCCGCAGCTCGTCAACTATTGCCAGTCTGGCTGTACAAAAATCCACTCAGATAACAAGCGCTGAAAGTCAGGTTTCCGCAGGCACGACGTCAGATTTCTCTGCAAAATCTGGTAACAAACGACTCACTCAAATTCGCTCAGTGGACTGGCTGTTGAAGCAAAATCAGAATGACTTTACGGTACAGCTCGCACCGATCGCAAACAAAACCACCTTATTTTTGATTGCCGATAACCTCCCGCTGGTCACCGATCAGCTCAGGGCCGGCTCTGTGTCCTGGTTGCTGCTGCACGGCAGATTTACTGACAGAGCAACGGCGGAGCTAGCGATGGCAGAAATAATCAATTCAGTAGCTGAGTTGCCGCAGGTTAAAGCGCTGGTTGATCCGAAAATTGTTAGCTTCGGGGAGATTAGACAGAGCCTCAAATGATCTGTCATCAGAATGTTCAGTAGTTATGCGTGACACTTATAACGGCTGAACTGGAATAGTTCATTGCAAGAAGCTCAACGCAGACTTTGATGGCAATATACTTGTTGCTAACAGTTATTGAATCTACTCGAACAGCTGCTTAAAAATAATTGTTTGCAATCCTTTACTACCATGCACTTTGCAGCCGCTTTACTACTGTATTTTTACGTAGTCTGGACCATTACCGCTGGTGCCATTTGTCGCAAATAGTTAAGTAATTTTACAAGCGTTATAAACCTTGCCCTCTCGATGACTAATGGCTGACGCGATTCGACTAAGCGGTAAAGCTGTTACAAAAAATTACCTGTGCGCAAGCCTTTGCAGTGTTGTATAAATGTAAGGTGAAAAGGTTCGCCAATGGTGTCGTTTAGAACGCCACCTGACCAGGTTTCGGTCGAATGAGAGTGTTTCCATTCTGGCGCGTTCTAGTTTAGACAGGGGGTAGGATGCATGAAGTATTTGATCGGTGAAATTGGATTTTCGCTACTGATAGCGAGTCTGATTGGATTAATCATAGGCTGGCTAATCAACCAGTTTTTTAGATCAAGGGCGTTGAGCCGCAACAGCAACCGCTATGAAGGTGCGCTGCAGGACCGCGAGCGTGAAATAAGCCGGCTCAGGTCTGAGCTTCGCGCCGGCCGTGGTGGTGCGTATGGTACTGCAGATCGAGATTCCCGATCTCGCAGCGGGTACGCTGCGGACGCAGTCGGCACTTCTGCCAGGGGTCGTCTGCCTCGTGACGCTTCAGTGTCCGGAATCAAGCGGCCACCGATCCGACCACCTACTTCCGAGACCTCGCGGACTGCGAGTCAGGCTGCAACCCGGACCGCAAGTCAGACCGCCAGCCAGGCCGCCAGGCCGGCTCCGAGCCAGGCTTCAAAATCGAGACCGTCGGGTGTTACATCAACCAGCACAACTACGCGACGACCGGCAATTGGCCAGCCGGGTAAGTATGCGGTCGCGGCGAAAGACATGCGCGGCGACAGTGCATCTTTGAGTGTCCGCGCGAACACAGGTCGTGAAACTCGCGACCTCAAGCGTGCGCTGGACGATGAAGCGTATTCAAAAGTCAAAGCACTGGCAGCACTGGGTGAGCGCGATCGACAGCTCCAATATTCTTACAACCCGGCGACCGTAACGAAAACCACCAGGACTGATGTCAATCAGTATCAGCAACTGCTTGAACAGAAAAACACGCAGGTTGACGATTTACAGCGCAAGGTCCGCGATTTGCTGGCGGCTCAAAGCAAAAGCGCTGCAACAGCAACTGGTGCCATCAGCGTTCGTGAAAAACAACTTAAGACGAACTATGAAATAGAATCTTACGAAAAGGTCCGTGCGTTCGCCGGTTGGGGTGAAGCGGAGCGACAGCTGTCGTTAATGAAGCCGGAAGCACCGGCTGCAGATGCCGAGTTGGCACCTCTTAGAAGACGTGCCGAGCA
>CAYPDN010000416.1:0-3549 GCA_964409445.1 uncultured Granulosicoccaceae bacterium | reverse complement strand
TTTAAATCCATACCTGCAGCCTTTGCAGTAACCAGTGCTTCACAACACGACAGCAGGTTAGCGGTAGCGAGATAATTGGTAATTACCTTTAGCACTGAAGCCGAGCCCAATGGCCCGGTGTGAAGCAATCTGCGACCCAAAGATTTAAGTATTGGCACAATGCGATCAAATGTCTCTCGCTCACAACCTGCAAAGATTGAGATGTTGCCAGTATCAGCACGATGGCAACCGCCGGATACCGGGCAGTCAACTGCTGCTGCTCCGAGCTTCTCCACCAGTGCACCGAGGCGCATTACCTCCGTTTCATCGGTCGTCGACATTTCCATCCATATTTTGCCTTCAGACAATCCTTTTAGCAGGCCATCTTCCGCTTCCATAACTGCAGCAGACGCCGCAGGAGACGGCAGGCAGGTAATCACCGCATCACAGGACTTCGCCATATCCACCGGACTGTCAGCCCACGCCGCTCCCTGATCCAGAAACGGTTGTGCTATATTTTTATCAAGGTCACGGACAGTCACATCGTGACCGTTGCGTATCAGGCTGCCTGCGAGTTTACCGCCGACGTTACCCAGACCGATGAATCCAATTTTCATACTTTATAACCTGTGCGTTAACGACCTCACAGTACGCTAAATAGACCGAATTTCTTTTCTAAACCCGACTCTCAACCGATGCCTCTATTAACTTCGCGAGCTTAGCCAGTCCGTGCGCTGCCTGTGCTGCAGATGCATGGCTAAAGTTCAGTCGCAATGTCGAGGGTGCGTTAAAACCCGCAGGATAAAAAGTCTCGCCTGGCATAAAGGCCACGCCTTCTGCAATTGACTGCTGCAACAAGAGTCGGGTGTCTGTAGCAAACTCTGGTTTAAGCTTCAGCCAGAAAAACAAGCCACCCGATGGCACTTGCCAATCAGCCAAATGACTAAACTCTTTTAACAGTGCCTGTTGAAAAGTATCACGACGTGATCGATAAAACGCTGATAGATCGCGGTCATCTTTTTCATGCTGCAAAAGACCTAAAATCAAATGCTGACTGATACGACAACTATGCAGGTCGGCAGCTTGCTTTAAGCGCACGAGCGATGCATACAAAGACTCCGAACAAGTCAGATACCCCAGTCGCAACCCCGGTGCATAAGTTTTTGAAAATGAAGACTGGTAAATCCAGGGGGAGTTTCGCAAATAGCTACACACAGGGGTTCGATCACATTCATCATAAGCGAGCTCCCGGTAAGGATCGTCTTCAAAGAGTAAGCTGCCCGCACGACTACAGGCATTCGCCAGCACTTCTCTTTGCACCGCTGTATAGCAATGACCCGTCGGGTTCTGAAACGTCGGGATTGCATAGGTTAGACGCGTATCGCTAACCTGCGGATCAGCTATATTGAAGCCAGTATACTGCGCACCAAAAAGATCAAATGCCTGAAGCGCTGCAAGGTATGTTGGCGTCTCTACCGCAACTCTGACACCTGGTTCAATCATCAGCTTGGCAACCAGATCAATCCCCTGTTGAGAGCCAGAGAGTATTAATACACGATCAGCCGAAGTCTTAAGCCCCCGCTTACAAAGCGACTCCGCAATTTGCAAACGCAGTGCGTGTTCACCTTCAGACGGACCATACTGCAGGAGGTCCGGCTGCAAATTTGAATAATCAAACGTTGGAAAACACTCTGTCGCCGGCAATCCGCCCGCAAATGAGATCATGCCGGGCCGATCGATGAGCTTGAGAATTTCACGAACCGGTGACTCAGCCAAATTGGCTATTCTTGTCGCAAACACAATATCTCTCAACAAATATTAGTCAATAATATTGACCTTTTATAACGAGTGATTATTTTAGTCAACTATTTTGACCTTTTTTCTTTAAAAGCAGTTGACAGACCGAACTAACAGCAATTAACTTGGCCCTATGGTTGATTTGCAAAGAGAACAAGAGCTGCGCCAGGCTATCGAGTTGCTTTTCTTTTCCTACCGGGCATTCACTCGCGGGCCGGATGAGATACTGGAAAAACGCGGCCTCGGACGCGTACATCACCGCATTCTCTACTTCGTAGGTCGAGATCCCGGCTTATCTGTTAATGAATTACTGAAAGTACTGCAGATTTCCAAACAAGCCCTGCATCTGCCACTGAGGCAACTCCTGAGTATGGAGCTGGTTAAAAACGACAAATCAAAATCAGACCGCCGGGTACGCGAACTGAAACTGACAGCAGCCGGCAAACGACTTGAGGCGCGACTCACCGGAACACAACTGCTGCAACTTGAAAGTGTATTCAAGAGTCGCGGAAAAAAAACAGAAAAGGCCTGGACACAGGTAATGCAACAGCTCGCTGATGACTAATAATAGAACTAGCCTGCATTATTCGTGAGCCATTTGTTCATAATTAGGGGCATCCAGAGTCAATATCGCTAAACAGGTCGTTCGATCGCCCGAGGAACGTGGCTCGCCACGTGACGAGGGGGATCGGACGAGATGTGACGCGATATTGGCTTCTGGTGTCGAATAGACAGTATGTTATTTTGTGGATCAAGCTATTTTGCCCTTAAATTCTATATATACGGTACCAAACTCAAATTCGATGGTCGCCTCATGAATAATGCAGGCTAGGTGTGTAACACCCCGGCACGGTACTTACACTCGCCATTTCACTTTTCCCGTTGCAACCATGTTGCATACGGCCATACTATGTGTCTTAACGTATCACTGGCCATCCTATTGAAAGACTTTGACGAACTACGCTCTGTACTGGAGCTTGAAAGAATTGAAGATAACCTTTATCGGGGCCAGAGCTATCGCACGCCCTGGGGACGGGTTTTCGGCGGCCAGGTACTGGCGCAATCAATTCACGCAGCGCAACTCACTGTACCTGACGATCGCATGCTGCACTCAATGCACGCCTATTTTCTATTGGCAGGTGATATCGATATGCCAATAGTCTATGACGTCGAACACGTTCGCGACGGCGGCAGTTACACAACCAGACGAATCAAAGCCATACAAAAGGGTCGGCCAATTTTCACTATGGAAGCATCATTCCAGACAGCGGAGGAAGGTTTCAGCCACTCGATACCCATGCCGGATGTCCCTCCACCTGAAGGATTGTTAACTGATCAGGAGATTGGCGAAGCACTCAAAGAAAAGTCTCCAGAGCTATATAGACTTACCAGAGTCGAAAGACCCATTGAGTGTCGCCCGACAAGAGGCATTGAACAATATGCATCAACAACCACTGACCCTTGCCAGCACATCTGGATCAAAGCGAAAGGCACTTTGGCAGATACCGACCGCATGCATCAGGTTGCTCTAACTTATGTGTCTGACTATAACCTGCTTGCAACCGCGGTGCTGCCACACTGGGCAATAGCATCCCGCGATAAAGTGTTTATGGCAAGCCTTGATCATGCCATGTGGTTCCACCGTCCATTCAGAATGAACGACTGGCTGCTTTATTCTATAGTGAGCCCAAGTGCCAGCAACGGCAGAGGCTATTCCAGAGGGTCGTTATTTACGCGTGAAGGTGAACTGGTCGCCTCTGTTGCACAGGAAGG
>CAYPDN010000415.1:2174-3556 GCA_964409445.1 uncultured Granulosicoccaceae bacterium | reverse complement strand
AGTTGTGTCAGATGCTGCAATTAAAACCTGAAGATCATCTGGTGGAAATTGGAACTGGCTGGGGCGGCATGGCAATACACGCTGTGAAAAACTATGGGTGCAGTGTAACTACTACCACACTGTCTAAGCGACAGATGCAGTACACCAAAAAACAGGTAGCGATGCATAGGCTTGAAGATAAAATAACGGTGTTACTAAAAGACTACCGGGAGTTAACCGGCACCTATGACAAGCTTGTGTCTATCGAAATGATCGAAGCAGTCGGTCATCAGTACTTTAGTGACTACTTTGCAAAGTGCTCCAGTCTGCTTAAGCCAGATGGTTTGATGGCGCTGCAGGCAATTACAATCTCTGATCAACGTTATGATCAGGCAAAAAAATCAGTCGATTTTATCCAACGCTATATTTTCCCCGGAGGATGCCTGCCTTCTCTCAGCGTAATTGCAGATCACACTGCGAAAGATACCGACATGACGTTGATTGGTCTGGAAGATCTAACTAAAGATTACGCGCTAACGCTCAAGCAATGGCGACAATCGTTTACCGAAAACCTTGACCGCATTCGATCCATGGGATTTGATGAACGATTCATTCGCATGTGGATGTATTATCTCTGTTACTGCGAAGGCGGTTTTAGAGAGCGTGTGATCGGGGTTTACCAGATTCTCAGCGCCAAGCCTGACTACAGAGTAGCGTATTAACCAGACTAAAGCCGGCCATTACTATTAGAGGATCAATTCCTGCATCTGCTGATTGTCGATTTGTTGTGTTCTGCCTGAGTTATGGTTGAACTTCGTAGTAAGCGATAATAACGACGTGGTACTGAACCGCATCATTTAATATTTGGTTTCAGTCTGCGGCATATACGGCGTGTAGCAACAGAATAATAATCAGCATTCGATATGATAAAAATTCTCTACAACGCAATTGTCTTTAATATTGCCTGGTTCGTTTGCGTTCTGGGTGGCAGCACGATTGCTGTACCCTTTGCGGTTGTGATTGTCGGAATTCACCTTGTTTTTTTCTCAAACAACAAAGCCGAGATTGTATTGATTGCTGTGGTGGCACTATTAGGGATAGTGGTAGAGAGCATTTTTATTCGTGCCGGATTGCTAGTGCCTCCCGATGGAAGCCTCTGGCCACCATTGTGGCTGATCTCTTTATGGTTTTTTTTCGCCACGACGCTAAATCACAGTCTCAAATGGTTTCAGAGTCACCTGCCTGTAGCATTAGTGATGGGGGCAGTGTCTGCACCGCTCACCTATCTGGCCGGCACTCGATTGAATGATTTTTCTCTGCGCGAGCCGATTTTATTAACGCTGGTGGCGATGGGTGTGGTCTGGGGTGTGGCGTTCCCGTTGTGTCTGATATTAGCGAAAAAT
>CAYPDN010000415.1:0-2074 GCA_964409445.1 uncultured Granulosicoccaceae bacterium | reverse complement strand
TTCCGTAAAGCTTTTGGCCGATTTGCAACTGGCGTCACTATCGTTACAGCAGTGGCACCTGATGGAAGAAACGTCGGTATGACTGCCAGTAGTTTTAATTCCGTGTCCCTTGATCCGCCGATGGTGCTCTGGAGTGCGGGAACGCAGGCAGCGGAGTATGAGGTGTTTGCCAACTGTAAAAAATTTGCGGTTCATGTGCTGAGTGAGGCGCAGGCTGAACTCTCAAACCGCTTCGCGACCCCGGGAATCGAAAAGTTTGATGGTATTGACTGGTCGCGCTCAGGCAATGAATTACCAGTAATTGATGGGTGTCCTCTGTGTCTGCAGTGCGAAACGGTTGGAAGGAACGAGGTGAGTGATCATACAATTCTGATAGGTCTAGTGGTCAACGTTGATCTCAATACTGAAGTGCCTCCGCTGCTTTATTATGGCAGCGCTTATCATCGGCTCGGTGATTCGATCTGACAATTCTTGCGATTCGAACCGGTGGGGCCTTTGAGCACATCGTTCGAGTTGTCCAGACCTAGTCTTTAAGTACCTGACGACTCACCTGGCTGAGCGTTTCATAAACTGATCTGTTACAGGAATTCCAGTGTCCGAAAATCAAACTACGCAGCCCCAGGTTAACTCGAATCCGCAAAACCCGGAGCTTGCGAAGCTCTATCTGAAAAAAAATGAAGAGCGCAGGCTTGGTGCCGGTCACCTGTGGGTCTATAGCAATGAAGTAGACACAAAAAAAACACCCCTCAAGGACTTGCCACCAGGCTCTGTGGCGGCACTTTACTCACAACGCGGTCAGTTCTGTGGCAACGCCTATGTGAATCCGCGTTCTTTGATTTGTGCCCGAGTTTTCAGTTTCCGAGAGGGGCAGGCGCTGAACAAAGACTTGCTCATTAAAAGAATTAATGCAGCGCTCAAACTTCGAGAATCGTTGTATAAATTTCCCGCCTACCGATTGATACACGGCGAAGGTGATCTATTACCCGGATTAGTCGTTGATCGATACGACTCAACGCTTGTAGTGCAAATATCCACTGCGGGTATGCAGTCAATTGAGGATGAAGTGATTGAATCACTGATTGAATGCCTGAGCCCAACCGGGATTCACATCCGCAGTACCAGTGCGATACGTAAACTGGAAGGCCTTGAACCACGTGAGGAAACCGTTCATGGAACGGTGCCGGATGCTGTTCACATAAAAGAAAATGGTCTGAGGTTTGATGTACCGATGAAAGGTGGGCAGAAGACTGGTTGGTTTTATGATCATCGCGAAAATCGCTTGTTGCTACAAAAGTACTGTGAGGGCAAGCGAGTTCTGGATGCGTTTAGCTACCTTGGTGCCTGGGGTATTAATGCGCTTGCCGGTGGTGCAACAGAGGTGGTAGCCATTGATAGTTCTGCAGCTGCGTGTGATGGCGCGCTGCACAATGCAAAACTGAATGACTTTGATAGTTCAAAATACTCAGTTATCAAAGGTGATGTCGCAGAGTGTCTTTCAAAGCTCAAAGACGACTCTGCAGAAAAGTTCGATATTATCGTGCTCGACCCACCAGCTTTTATTCAACGCGCAAAAGACAAACGCAACGGTACGGAGAAGTATCGAAAGATTAATTCACTGGCGACAAAGCTGCTAACTGAGAACGGTTTGCTGGTTTCAGCTTCCTGCTCACACCATCTGAATGAAGCTGATCTCCAGCGAGTTATGCTGCAGTCTGCCCGCAGCGCGGGTTGTGGGTTACAGGTACTGGCGCGTGGTCATCAGGGGCCCGATCATCCTGTTCATGCGGCTATTCCTGAGACCGAGTACCTTAAAGCGATATTTGCACGGCTAATCCGGTAGCTTTGGTATCTGTCGGAATGACAATCCGTCGCAGCATCAATCTAGTGCCTGATGCAGTCAGGGCGGGTTATAATTCGTTTATTGGTAACCCGCATGTGCCAGACCTGAACCATAATTAGCCGATCTGCCACGCGTAAGTTGTGGAAGCGCGTGTCTGATACATAGCGGCAAGCTCGCCGAAGAGAAAACCTGATGCTTCAATATCCCAATATCGACCCGGTTGCGATATCAATT
>CAYPDN010000414.1:0-3563 GCA_964409445.1 uncultured Granulosicoccaceae bacterium | reverse complement strand
CCAGCTGATATTTCAGAGGCAGCGTTTGTTGCCCATGGTGCGTTGTGTAACTCGCAGGAATTTGACGGTCTAGAGTTTGATGCAGCATTCGACAAAATATGTACTGCACTTGAAGGCAGTGCAAGTGGACAACGCAAGGTTAACTATCGATTGCGTGACTGGGGTGTATCGCGGCAACGCTACTGGGGCTGTCCCATCCCGATGGTTTATGACAAAGATGATCAGGTATACCCGGTTGCAGCAGGTGACTTGCCGGTGGTATTGCCTGAAGATGTCGAGTTTGCAGGGGTAAGCTCCCCGATAAAAACAGACCCGGCTTTTTATGAGACTACTGTGCCGGGTACAGGTGATCCCGGTACCAGAGAGACAGACACTTTTGATACGTTCTTTGAGTCTTCCTGGTATTACGCGCGTTACAGCTGCACTGATGCCAACAGCATGCTTGATGAGCGCGCCAATTACTGGTTGCCAGTAGATCAGTATATCGGCGGCATTGAGCACGCTGTGCTGCATCTTTTGTATGCACGCTTTTTTCATAAATTGATGCGCGATGTCGGGCTGGTTAACTCCGATGAACCGTTTACCCGTTTATTGACTCAGGGCATGGTGGTTGCTGAGACTTACTTTACCGAAGATGAGCGCGGCCGCAAAGAATATGTGACACCAGCAGAGGTAGATGTAGAGAGAGATAGTAAAGGTAAAGTCGTTGGTGCGAAACGACGCGCCGATGGCTCTGCGGTTACTGTTGGCGGTATGCAGAAAATGTCAAAGTCGATCGGTAACGGTGTTGATCCGCAGGAAATGATTGATCGCTATGGTGCAGACACCGTCAGACTGTTTTCAATGTTTGCATCTCCACCTGATCAGTCGCTCGAATGGAATGACGCGGGTGTTGAAGGCGCCAGCCGCTTTATAAAGCGGTTTCACAAGTCCTGCTATGAGTTGATCAACAGTGGCTTACCTGCAAGCTCGTCAGAGAAAATTCCTGAGAAATTGACTGACAAGCAGCGTGCCCTGCGACTCAAAACTCACCAGACCATTAAAAAAGTCACCGATGACATGCAGCGGCGTTATACGTTTAACACAGCCATTGCAGCCGTAATGGAATTGATGAATGAAGTTAATCGCTACAAGCCTGAAACCGATGCAGATAAAGCAGTGGTGTGTGAGGCGATAAAATCCGCCACGTTGATGTTAGCGCCTGTGACGCCCCATGTGTGTCACGAAATCTGGAATGCACTACACGGTGATGGCGGTTCTGCTGAAGCCGGGCCGGTCGTCGACGCCAGTTGGCCGAAAGTAGATGAATCCGCTCTTGTGCAGGACGAAATCGAACTGGTTGTGCAGGTTAACGGCAAGCTTCGAAGTAAAATCACGGTGCCCAGTGGTGCCGGCAAAGACGATTGCGAGAAACTGGCAATGGCAGATGCGAATGCTCAGCGTCATATCGAGGGCAAAACTGTCCGTAAAGTTATAGTGGTTCCCGGCAAACTAGTGAACATTGTGGTGTCCTGATGATAACCCGTTCGACAAAAATTGGCTTGATTGCTCTGCTTGCGATTACGGTAGTTTCTGCCTGCGGTTTCAGTCTGCGTGGTGACGGCAGACAATCGGGCAGTCAGTTTGTCGGACGGTTACACATCGATGGCGACAACGATGTCAGTGTATTGCGCCCGCTGCGCAATGCATTAACCGCACAACAAGTTCAGTTCGCAGCGTTTCGCAAGGATGCAGACACACTGGTCATCGTCGACAACGAAGTACTTTCACGTCGCGTTGCATCGGTGGATGCGCAAGGTCGTATCAGTGAATTTGAATTGCTGCACTCGATTGATCTGCGTACCGTGCGATCAGTAGACGGCGTTAAGGCGAGCGAGCTGGTTTCAGACGGCTTTGACGAGCGACCCCAGACTGTCTCGGTCATTCGGGACTACACCTACGACGAAACTGAAGTTCTTGCCAAAGATGATGAAGAGAGAATTCTCCGGGCCGAGATGAGTGACGAGCTGGTACGACATCTGGTGTTGAGAATATTTGCCGGATCATTGTAAACTCGACCGGCTGCGCTTCGTGCACAGTAGAGCGTCGGGATGAAAGTGTGATCAATGCCCAATGCAATACTGTCAGTCTAATTAAAGGCCGGCGTCGCTACACCCGATACTTTTAGATGGACTTCCAGATTTTTCACGCCAATCACCACGATGTTGCTTTGGGACTTTTGTTGGATAGAGATGAATAAGGACTCTTTACAACGAATCACCCAGGTTTGTGAAATCCTGCATGCTGCCGCCAGCAAAACACGAGTGTTAAGCCATCTGGGGTGGCCTGGTCATGTGCGGGAAAAATTCTTTAAAGACGGCTGTAGTGAATTGCCAGTCGTCGAATACCCCGAATATGATGCAGCCCCGGTGCTTGCGCAGATTGACCATGCACGCAGTCTTATTCAGGGATCGTCAATTGACATCTGGCTCGAGCGGCAGGCGGATGCTCTTTACAACAGCGCACAGATGCTTTTGCACACAGGCACTCGTGAGTTTTTTGATTACTCGTGTCGACTGTATGGCGCTCCTGATGATCTGCTGCTTGATGGTCGGACTACGTCGCTGAAGTTGGCAGTCGAGTTTAATAAGACCATGGTCAACCTGAAAGGCTTCGACCAGAAATTCCTGCCAAAGCAGGAGGTCAGCAGCGAGCGGATGGCCGCAAGTATAGAGACGGCCGTTGCAAAGATGTTTACTGAAGATGCGCCGGTTGTGAGTTTGGTAGACGAGCTGTCTGCAAATGCACTGGCAGGTTCGGAGCGTATCCGCATTCGGCGCGGTGCAGTGTTTAACGATAAGGACATAGCGCAGCTAATTCATCATGAAGCCGGAATCCATGTTGCAACATCGCTTAACGGCAGGCACCAGCAGTTGTTGCCAATACTTGCGGCCAGCCATGCCGGTACCACACGCACGCAGGAAGGTTTGGCGGTCTTTTCCGAATTCATTACCGGGTCTATGGATCTTGAGCGTCTGCAGCGTCTGGCTGATCGCACGATTGCGATAAAGATGGCGGCTGACGGCGCTGACTTTCTGGAGGTGTATCGCTATTTTCTCGAACGTACCGGTGTTGAGTTGCAGGCCTTTGAAAGTACCCGGCGGGTTTTCCGGGGCGGTGTGCTCAGCGGTGGTGCACCTTTCACCAAAGACATTGTCTACCTCGATGGATTGATTCGTGTGCACAATTTTTTACGAACGCTGATTTCCCAGGGACGGCCCGACTGTCTGCTGCTGCTGTTCTGCGGCAAGCTTGATATGGAAGATATCCCGGTGCTCGCAGAGTTGTCACAGGCAGGCCTGTGCCAGCCTCCTAAATATTTACCTAACTGGGCCAGTGACATGCGATTTCTGTTAAGTTATCTGGCTTACTCCACTTTTTTGAATACGATTGATCTGCAGGCAGTTGGCTCGCATTATGAACAGTTACTCATGAATGCACCTCTTGTTGAAATGAACAGTTGAATATTGGCTTTTGGTTTAAATGAATTCGGTTAATCCGCAAAACCCGACTGTTCCCGGAAC
>CAYPDN010000413.1:0-3570 GCA_964409445.1 uncultured Granulosicoccaceae bacterium | reverse complement strand
CTTCCGGTATGGATAACCTTCAGTGCACTGCAATCCGGTATTGTTCCGGTGGCGTCTGATTCACTGACCGGTGCAAATGCAGTGTACTCGCAGCGCTGCGACTTTATATCCATGCTGTGATAGATCGCGCCACAGGTTTCCGTTGTACTTTTCCCTTCTGCAAGCGCCATAAGTTTGGGAAATGTCTCCTGCATTGATTGCGAGAGTTGCGGCAACTGACTCACATCAGACACGCCGGTATAATGTGTTGCTGGAACATTGACCACACCGATGATTTCTGTTCGTGAGGTAACCGCACCGGTTTCGACATATTCCTTTAATAGTTTTAAACCGCGCTCGTAGTCCATGCCGATCATTGCTTTCATTGTGCCGACCATGAAGAATAAAAATATTGGCAGACCACTATCCATATGCCATGTCACACGGCAGTTGTTGGCATCGGTTTCCGTTGTTACGAACCTGACTTTGGCAGTCGATTTAAATGGTTTTAGAAAAGTCAGATCCATGAGGTCAGACTCGCCATCAACAGCCGCTAGTTCCATTCGTCCGGCACCGACCATATCGCCTGTCCAGGAGTAGGCGTGGCCGGGAGTAGCGGCTGTGCCCTCAATTTCGAGGCTGGCCGTTGGTTCCATGCACAGCCACGGTGACCAGATTTCCCACTGTTGGTAGTCCTGGATTACAGCGCGAGCCTGATGGGCCGGGGCGTTGATGTCAATTGAGCGTTCGATATGAAATTTTGGCATGAATCCTCCGGTGTGCTGTAAGTTGCGATTTCGAGTCTGCGGCAATTTGGTGTATTTGACAAACAATGCACTACATTGTGGTTTTTCTCCACATTCTTCAATAACATAGTCAGGAAACTACAATCAACTTAATCAGACTGGCTATGAACAGTTTGCCGGCACCAGGAGAGTTATAAATAATGAAGTCAATCCGTTCGATTTCGCGCAGACTGCTGACCGCAACAGCCGTGTCAGTGGCGCTTGCGACCAGTCAGCCGACATTTGCGTCGAATGAACAGCTTGAATTTGTACCTGACGACACGCTGTTTTATTTCGGCACCGGAAAGCCAGTTGCGGTCGAAGATTTTTTTGCAATGATGCCCGGCTTTTTTAACGCTGAGACACTGGAAAAGATGGTTCCCGAGCTCGATGAATTAAAAGGTCGAGACGAGATGTTCAAGCACATTACCGATTTTGCTGCAGATCCTGCGAAATTTACAAAGCAGTGGGGTCTTGGTGAAGAGCTGCAGTTTAGTGCCTACACGGTTGGCCTGATGCCGGTATTTCGTATAGCGGGAGATGCAAAAAAATTCGAATCGGTGCTGGCTAAGATCGATGCAGAAAAAGAACAAAAGTTTGATGTGCTTACTCACAAAGGTATTCAGATAAGAATATCTCCATTTGAAAGTGATAAGGAAGAACCTGCTGCGATGGCTGCCCCAACTCCTGCTGAAATACAAAGTGCGGAGTCAGACCTTGCTACAGCGAAAGAAGAGAGCGATATAGCATCTCAGGCGTTGCAGGAAGCCAATAACAAACTGGACGCTGCGAAAGCCAGTAATAATGCGAGTGGCATTGCCGAAGCTGCAAACCAGATTGCGACAATTGCAGGTGAGGTATCAAATCTTTCCAGTAAGCAGGCAGCTGCTGAGAAAGCGCTGGCGATACTCAATCAGAAAGTTACTGATGCAGAAAAACAAAGTCTCGCCGGTGGCAAGGCAGGCGCCGGAATGATAATCGCCGCCGATGAAAGCGATTTGATTTTTACCGTAAGTTCCAACGCCTGGGATCCGGATCTGCTGGATCAGTTGCTGGGCCTTGAAAAACCTGATGAATCACTGGAAGCATCCGGCAAGCTCAGGGAGCTTCGCAAAGAGTGGGGCTACGGTGATGAGTTGGCGATGTTTTTAGATTTTAAACTTTTAGCGGACGCAATAACCGGTGGCGAAAGCCGTGCGGCAAAGCAGGTACAGGCGATGTCTGTGAGCAATGAGGATATGGCGAGCCTGCTGCAGCCTTTTTCGGCTGAACCGTGCAGGAGTGAAATTCGCCAGATGGCTGCCAACTGGCCAATGATGGTGAGTGGCAACCGCCGTTTTGAAGTGGGTGACGAGATTATAAATTTCGATACTCACTTTGCGATGCTGCTCGAAAATGAACCTCTCAGGAATACATTAAAACTGTTGCGCGGCGTGGTGCCTGTATCGCAATCCAGTAGTGAAGCGATGCTATCTTTTGGCCTTGGCCTGGATGTCGACTCGGCACCACAGCTTGCCCGTCAGTTAACTGAGTTTATCAGCAGTGTGAACTACGACTGTCAGCCGTTGCAAATGCTAAATAAAATTAACGAAACTGACATCAGTTCAGTGTCCCTGGGGGCGACAATGTTCAGTGGGATGGCGCGTGGTGTTCAGGGCTTTAGCGTTAATATTTACGATTCCGCTGTAGATATGAATGCTCCTATCCCTGTTAAAAACCTTGATGCAGCCATAGCTATAGCTGCCCAAGACCCTGCAACACTATTGCAAACACTCCAATTTTTGCCACAGATGAATATTCTTTCAGGCCTGCCTCTTGATGGTACGGCAGTATCGCTTAATGACCTGCTGCCGATACCGACACCGCCTGGTGTTGAAATATTTGCCGCAGTGAAAGATAAAAGCATTGTTTTTTTTAGTGGCGATAAAGCAAAAGACTTTGCCAGTCGTTTGGGAGGGAATGGTGAAGAGGGATTTATAATTTCATCATTGAACACTGAAATGATTATTCAAAAAATCAATGAGGTGGTAGAAGAATTACCGGAAGAAGTGCGTAAGGAAGAAAAAATGGAGCCGGTTCTGGGTTATCTCGATACTTATCCGTTAGGGAAATTGTCTTACAAGATAGATTTCACGGACAAAGGCATTGAGCTTGAAAGTGTTTCCGAGATAGCGCGTCCATCAAGGTAATGCTCGCACTGGCGGTAATACTCCTGGCTTGCGGGCTCGGTTCGATAGTCGTAATGAAGTTGGGTTACAGTGGGGCATTGGTGAAATGACAGGATATTTGTGAACTCGTCTATCGACGCTGCATTGGAACTGCCTTCTGCTTTAAAAGCATGGCTGAATAACAGAAGTATTGAGGAAGTAGAGTGCGTGGTTTCCGACATTGTCGGGATCGGGCGTGGCAAAACAATGCCGGCGCGGAAATTCTTTCGTGCCGAACGCATGTTTTTGCCATCCTCAATTTTCTACCAGACAATTACAGGTAACTACGCGGAGGTTGGTATACGCAATGCCTGGACTGAATCTGATTTAATTCTCGTACCAGACTATGGTACCGCGAGGGCAGTACCGTGGACATCAGATATCACCATGCAGGTGATCCATGATCTCGAAACCCAGGAGGGTGAGCCGGTAGGATTTGCGCCACGCAGTGTTTTAAAGCGTGTTGTTGATTTATACCACAGTAAGGGCTGGCGACCGGTCGTCGCACCGGAACTTGAATTCTATTTAACCAAACCGAATATCAACCCTGATGATCCCGTAGTGCCACCGGTGGGACGCAGCGGCAGACGGGGTGTGAG
>CAYPDN010000412.1:0-3570 GCA_964409445.1 uncultured Granulosicoccaceae bacterium | reverse complement strand
GCCAAAGATGCCACGACACGCGCTACTGAGATTTGGCAAAAAGCACTGCAGGAATATGAAGCACCGGTGATTGATCAAGCGGTAGTTGAACAATTGCAAGCTTATAGCTCGCAGCGAAAAGAAGCGCTCGGCAGTGATGAGCCTGTATTGGAACCTGTTGGTCTGTAGCTGGTGGGTCGTCCCCAAAGTTCGCAAATACTTTTCTTCGCAGCTGCCGCCATGGCTGCGTTACCTTTCCGTTGCAAATATGGACTCGACGCAGGCCCACTATGCCTGCGTTTTTCTGCCTTGCCCTGACGACAGCTGCTGTGAAAGTTTGTTCACGAACTTTCGAGACGACCCAGAGAATGGATCCGGACTGAGGTGCATACTTTCCGTGTGCAGTTACAATTAAAAACAGGTCTTGTTAAGTTGGTGTGGGCACTGACTAGAAAGATCCTCCCACTGGTGTATCACAAGCGGGAGAATCGGAAGGTCTCAAAAAAATAATTTAAAGTATGGTTGCCTCGGTCGCCGCACGTAGTTCGTCTTCGCTAACGCCTTCCGCAAGTTCCACAATTTTTAAACCACCTTTACTGACATCCAACACGCCAAGATTGGTGATGATGCGATCAACGACGCTTTTACCTGTCAGGGGCAGGGTGCACTCTTTAAGTACCTTGCTGTCACCCTTCTTGTTTGCGTGGTCCATGATCACAACCACACGACCGACTCCAGCTACTAAGTCCATCGCGCCGCCCATGCCTTTCACCAGCTTACCGGGGATCATCCAGTTGGCCAGATCGCCATTTTCAGACACTTCCATAGCACCCAGAATAGCCATAGCAATCTTGCCACCGCGGATCATGCCGAAAGATTGCGATGAATCAAAGTATGCGGTCTGTGGTAGTTCGGTGATGGTTTGCTTGCCGGCATTGATTAGATCGGCATCGATCTCGTCTTCAGTGGGGAAGGGCCCCATGCCTAACATGCCGTTCTCGGACTGCAGGGTTACCTGTACACCGTCTGGTATGTAGTTGGATACTAACGTTGGAATGCCAATACCAAGATTGACGTACCAGCCGTCCTGTAGTTCCTGTCCGGCGCGAGCGGCCATTTGGTTTCTGTCCCAAGCCATGTTTTAAGCCTCCCGTACTGTGCGTTGTTCGATACGTTTTTCGTGCTCACCCTGAAAAATTCGATTCACGTAGATGCCCGGCAGGTGAATGGTGTCCGGGTCCAGTGATCCAGTTTCGACTATTTCTTCCACCTCTACTACGCATACTTTGCCGCACATGGCTGCTGGTGGATTGAAGTTGCGTGCGGTCTTGCGAAACACCAGGTTACCGGTTGGGTCAGCCTTCCATGCTTTGACGATAGCAAGATCTGCGAATATACCTTCTTCGAGGATGTAGGTTTCACCATTGAAGTCTTTGTGTTCTTTACCTTCAGCGATCACTGTGCCGACACCTGTTTTGGTGTAAAAGCCCGGGATGCCGCAACCGGCTGAACGCATGCGTTCTGCGAGGGTACCTTGCGGGTTGAATTCGAGCTCCAGCTCACCAGATAAATATTGACGCATAAACTCTTCGTTCTCACCAACGTAGGAACTGATCATTTTTTTTACTTGTTTGGTTTCAAGCAATACGCCAATCCCAAAACCATCTACGCCGGCGTTGTTAGACGCAAAGGTTAAATTTTTGGTGCCAGCTTCTTTTATCCCCTGGATAAGCAGTTCAGGAATGCCACAAAGCCCAAACCCCCCTGACGCGATAAGCATCCCGTCTTGTAGCAAGCCGTCCAGTGCCTGCGCTGCGTTGTCATAAACTTTGTTCATAAAAATGCCTCACATATCGATGTGCGATGTCGTCGGTTTAATGCTTTATGGCAACTGCTGCTTTTAACTTTTCCCAGTAGGCTGCCGCTTCGGTTTTACCCATCATCTTATCGATGTGCTTGTACGAAATATAGGCAAGATCATGCAGCGAGTTAGGGCTGACCTTTTCATTGATCTTGCTGATGTGAAAATCGGTCAGTGTGTCTTCCACGGGTCTGGTGAGAAAAGATTCGTCCCAGCCAACTTTGTCATAGAAAAAAATCGAGTTTTCAAGCTTTGTCACTGCAATTCCCTGCAGCGATGGCTTGAGTGTTTCAAAAAATTCACCGGAGAGCACATCGTCTTCGATAGAGACGCCTTCTGCCTCCTGCGGTTTGACTTTGGTGATGGCGTAGAACATGTCGCGCTTGAGTCGATGCTCAAGCTCTTTGTTTTCGGCGCCTGCGATTCTGATTGCTGTTTGCTGAATTGGATCTGCCATAGATGTCTGCCAGTTTAACTAACGTGTATTGTTAAAGTAACTCAGAATGAACTCAATATTTTGGTTAAAAGAAATAACTCAAATCCAGCTGCAAAAAGCCTTCGTTCTCAAATGCGTTGAGGACTGTGTCATCCTCGGTGTTTGCAAATGCACGGCCTAATGCAGTTAGCCGATACGATTCAAACAGGCGAGTGCTCGCCTCAATTTGCAGAGTGGTAGCGCCACCGTCCAGGTCCTGAAATACCCCCAACAGTGCGTCGCTGGTAGCAGCGTCGTTAAATGCGAACCGGAATCCCACCAACAGATCATTCTGGAAGGGTTGATTGCTGCTTCGACCGCGCTGATCCCATAGATGCTCGAATACCAGGCCGAGATCAATTCTATCGTTACAGGCGAATTTTTTTAATATATTTTTTGTATCCGGCGAGCACCATTCTTCGGGGAGTTTGTCATTTTCCTGCAGTGGCGCAAGTAATCCGACCAATGTGTATTCGATTCCGGTTACCGCTTGTATGTGTGAGTCAATTTCATTGCCTGTCTTCTCAACCACTTCAGCTTTTACGGCAAGATCTCCAAACAATCCCTGCGCATCTATGCCGGCTTGTTTCAATAACGGGTATCTGGGTGCCAGCACAGCAGATGTTGCGGTAACTACCGGTGTCAGGATCGGATCGCGTGACGTGCCGTCAAAAAAGTGCAGGCCGATATCCCAGATATCAAAACTGCGTGTCCATCGTAGTGCATAGTCAATGTGCTCAGCCCCTCTGCTTGACTCGTAGGTAGTGAGGCTGGGATCTACGGTAATACCCGGGAATGGTCGGCCGTTGGAACCGATAAAAGTTGCTTCACGTTGTTCTGGCAACAGGTAGGCTTCAAACTCGCCGTAGTTATCAGTGAACCACTTCAGGTTGAGCATTAGCTGGCCGAGCTTTGTATCACCCGCCAGGTCCTCAACGGTATCGATCTGATTGATTATGTTGACCGGGTTTTCGGATTCGGTAACGCCCCAGAATACTGTACCTATTCCTGCATTAAATTCCCATGACTCACCAGTGGTTGACAACAGCAGTTCGCGTACATCGACTACTGTGCGTTCGTCGTCTTGCTGGTCCCAGCGCGCATAGGGGTGCACTGTCAGTCTGACGTTATCTGCGAAATCGTGAGATAACTCTGCCTCAGCCGCGAACGAGGAATTAAATCTCCAGTTGTCTAATCCTGTCGATTGACTGGGGAAGTACGTGACTTCTGCTGATACGTTGCCGCGATAGTCCAG
>CAYPDN010000411.1:0-3570 GCA_964409445.1 uncultured Granulosicoccaceae bacterium | reverse complement strand
AAAATCGGATAAGCATTGACCACCAAAGCCGCCCAAGGTTCGCAAAAGCGGGGCTCGAGGAAAAAGCGCGCCGCTGCGAAAACAAGCAAACCCCGGACCGGCTCCACCCGCAGTAGCGCGAGGTCTGCGTCAACCCGTGCAGGTAGTAGTCACGGGAATACTTCTGAGGGCCTCAAATCTCTGGCTCGCGATGTGGGCCGCGATGCGCTGTCCGGTTTGAAAAAGCCGCTGGCTAGAAATTCGAAAATAAAAACACCGATGGAAGCTGAGATGGCAGCCCGAGCTGTCGCTCTGTTTCAGCGTGGCCTGCGTGAAGCGGTGGCGATACTGGTTGCGGTTGTAGCGATCCTGATGTTTATAGCGCTGGTTACTTTTCATGTCAGTGATCCGAGCTGGTCGCATACCGGTGGTTACGGACAGGTGAGAAACGCCGGTGGAATTTTTGGCGCATGGTTTGCCGACATCACCATGTTCCTGTTTGGCTATATGGCATACGTGTTGCCGATTGGTCTTGGACTGATTGGCTGGAACGCTTTCAAAGAGCGCAATGCGGTGACAGTACCGATTCTTATATTTGGTCGCACGGCAGGTTTGGCGTTACTGTTGGTCACGGCCTGCGGTCTGGCTGACCTGCATGTTTTTGTGCATCGTGGCGATCTGCCTATAGGTACCGCGGGGGGTGGGGTGTTGGGCACCTGGGTTGCCGGCAGTATGGTAAGCGTGATTAATTCGCTTGGTGCGACATTAATTCTACTGGCGCTGTTGTTGGGTTCGATCACTTTTGTCACTGGCGTGTCGTGGTTTGCGATTATGGAGCGTATTGGTGCGTATACGTTGCGTGGAGCTCGAGGTGTGCGCCGTGGCGTACTGAATACTATTGCCAGAATTAAAGACCACTTTGCCTGGCGCGAGGCACGCCGCATGAGAGTGCAGATGGGACAGCAGCGAGCTGAAGACTTGCAGGTAAAAGCACCGCTGATAGTGTCGCGTGATAAACCTGATATTGGTGATCCGGATGTTAGTGAAATTGAGTCGGTATCACTGGAAGAGGTGGATTATTCAGATGATGAACCACTGACTCCTGTAGCGGATAAAAAATCCATTGGTGGAAAAGTGGCAACTGCAGTGGCCGCGGGCGTAGCAGGTGCGGTAGCCGCTACAGAAAAGAAAATAGCGATTACTCCGAGGCCGACAACGCCGGCACCGGTAACGCCTTCACCGAATTCTGCTGAAAAGCAGTTTCAGTTGTTTGAAAAGAAAACCGGCGATGTAAAGCGCAAGCCTGGTGAGATGCCACCAGTAAACCTGCTTGACGCAATCGAGAACGTTCGCAGTGGTTACTCGGAAGAGTCACTTGAGCAGCTGTCGCGATTGCTGGAGCTTAAGCTTGCGGACTTCAATGTCACGGTGCAAGTTGTTGAAGTGCATCCGGGGCCTGTCGTCACTAGATTTGAAGTGCAACTGGCACCGGGTATAAAAGTCAGCAAGCTGACAACTCTGTCTAAAGATATTGCACGTTCTCTGTCGGTGCTGAGCGTGCGCGTGGTGGAGGTCATTGCGGGTAAATCGACGGTTGGTCTGGAAATACCAAACGAAGATCGCGAAATTGTTCAGCTGACGGAAATACTGCAGTCGGAAAAATACCGTGACATGAAATCCCCTCTGGCACTGGCTTTGGGTAAAGACATCTCCGGACTACCGGTTGTTGCAGACATCGCAAAAATGCCACACCTGCTGGTGGCTGGTACCACAGGCTCCGGTAAGTCAGTTGCGGTTAATTCAATGTTGATTAGTCTGTTGTACAAGGCAACACCGGAACAGGTACGACTCATTCTTATTGATCCAAAAATGCTCGAATTGAATGTTTATGAAGGTATTCCGCATTTGCTGGCGCCGGTGGTCACCGATATGAAAGAAGCAGCCAATGCCCTTAGATGGTGTGTTGGTGAGATGGAGCGTCGGTATCGGCTTATGGCATCGCTTGGTGTACGGAATATCTCTGGCTACAACAAAAAGGTGCTTGAAGCGCGAGAGGCGGGTGAACCGATTTTAGATCCGTTGTATAAACCTGAGGAAGCGTTTGATCCATCGCTGCCGGCACCCGAACTGGATACCCTGCCGTTTATCGTGGTGGTGGTCGACGAATTTGCTGACATGATGATGGTTGTTGGCAAGAAAGTGGAAGAACTGATTGCACGAATTGCACAAAAAGCGCGCGCTGCCGGCATTCACTTGGTACTTGCTACGCAGCGACCGTCGGTAGATGTGATCACCGGTCTGATCAAAGCAAATATCCCGACGCGTATGGGTTTTCAGGTATCGTCAAAAATTGATTCGCGTACGATTCTTGATCAGGGTGGGGCAGAGATGCTGCTTGGCCATGGTGATATGTTATATCTGCCGCCGGGTACTGCTCAGCCAGAACGTGTGCACGGTGCGTTTGTCGATGACCACGAAGTACACAGTGTCGTCGAATGGTTGAAAGAAAGTGGAACCGCCGTTTATGTCGATGAGATACTAACGGAAACCACGTTGCCCCTGCCGGGTATGGCCAGTGACGACGACTCAGGCGGCGAGCGTGACGAACTATATGATCAGGCAGTTGCCATAGTGACAGAGACGCGCAAGGCTTCTATCTCCTATGTGCAGCGTCGTCTTAAAATTGGTTACAACCGAGCGGCACGGATTGTCGAGGATATGGAGGCAGCCGGCGTGGTTAGTGCGGTGCAGCACAACGGCACAAGAGAAGTAATTGCAGCACCTCCTGTGTGACGACTTGCTGTCTTAACCTTGTATTGTTGGCCAGGTCGTTTGACTTTAAAACCGGATTCTTTATGAAAATTAAATCGCTGATTGCAGGTGCAGTGTTGGTATCGTCATCACCAACGGTGTTCGCACAGGCGGCACTTCTGGATTTCAGTTCTTCAATGGTTTCGTTTAGCGCTGACTTCACGCAAACCGTGTATGACAGTGACTCGGTAGCGCTGCAGGAATCAGTTGGTCGAGTGGAATTATTGCGTCCCGGGCGATTCCGCTGGACGTATACCGAGCCATCCAAACAGGTGATCGTTGCTGATGGTGTGTCGCTCTGGGTGTACGATGAAGATATCAAGCAAGTTACTGTGCAACCTCAGACAGCGACACTTGGCAGTGCCCCTATCGGTCTATTGAGCGGTGAGAAAACCATTGAGTCAGAGTTTATCGTCACCGAGTTAGGTGAGGAAAAAGGTTTGAAGTGGTTTGAGCTTGAACCATTGGTTAAGGATACAGACTTCAATGCTATTTATATTGCACTGGATGGCAGCGGTATCAATGCGATGGAACTTCGGGATAACTTCGATCAGGCAACGCAGATAAAGTTTACCAACTTTAAAAAGAACGCGACAATAGACAGTACGCAGTTTTCGTTCACTCCACCGGATGGTGCGGATGTAGTCGGAGAGGAAGGTACAGCGGCGCCTGTCAGTCAGAGTTCTTCCAATCCTGCCTTGCCTGAGGATGACGACGATAAAGCTCCGCAGGATGATGCGGTTAAAACCGATGACACTGATGTTACTGAGCCAGCGTCTG
>CAYPDN010000410.1:0-3575 GCA_964409445.1 uncultured Granulosicoccaceae bacterium | reverse complement strand
GTAACTTGCCTCGGTAAGCACTGCATCGAGTGGATTCAACGGATCAGAATCGAGGAATATTTTTATCGTGGCCCCTTCGGACAAAACAATACTTTCCTTGAGTGGAAGATCAATTGCTAACTGCACACTATTCGGATCAGCTACCGATACTATGGCCTGCCCTGCAGATACCGGCTTACCTTCCCAGTCTCTTCTATCTGAAAAAATAGCGATACCTGGAACAGGTGCGGTAATGCGCGCCTGCGCAAGCAATTCAGTGGCGTACTGACTCTCAGCGCGCGCAAGTTCATATTCTGCCCTGGCTACCTCAATCTCGCGTTTTACCCGGTGGTCTGCAATAGCACCCTGACTAGCACGTTCAAAGCGCGCTTGTGCAATACCAGCTCGTTGATCAGCAAGCTTTTTCTCATTGAGTAAATGCACATCATCAAACTCAATGACGGTATCACCGGTTTCAAGCACCTGACCCTGGGTAACTGAGATACTTTTTACTACGCCATTAAAGGGCGCCGCCAGAACAAATGGCTTTTTAGGCAACACTTCGACTGGTGCCAATGCCGTAATAGACACAGGCAGAAAGCCCAACAGGAATAAAACCGCACAGACTGTCAATAATACTGGCCGAACTGTCGGTTTGGTTCGGGTAATTACTTTCTGCCCTTTAATTGAAGCCTGAGCATGCAGGTACAGATCAGATACTCGTGTTGCCAGTGCACATTCGTTGTCAGCCCACGCGGTTTCACGCGCCATAATAGAGCCTGCAACTAACTGATCATCCTGTACCTGCGGTGTCCAAAGAAACTCAGCAAAAGGATAGCTATTACTTTCATCGTCTCGCTCATCGCAATACATTGGCAATGTAAAGCTCTGCTGGCGCATGGGATCTTTTTCTTCTCGCAGCAATCGCGCAACGACCTTTTCAATCCAGCGGCTAAATGGCGCGTTGCGGTCGACTATGCTGACACTGGAGGAGCTCAACAATGTAAACGAAGTGGCCTGCTTATTTACCTTGCCATAAAAACATTGCCTGTACGGCAGTACACGCCTGCTTGAATTACAAAAATGCGTAAATAGCTCCCGCTCATCTTGTATTCCACGTACTTCGCCTTCAAAGATCAGCAACTCTGTTTGGAAGTCGTTTTGATCTTGTGCTTGTGTGCGCGCAGTTGGTTGGGCAACCGGTTTAGTGCCCGGGCCTGCCGGCTGCGCCTGTCTCTGCGCAGTTGCAGACTGTTCCTGCGATGCAGAACGTTCTATTGTTAAATCATTCATTAAAATTGTACCGCTATAACTGTGTTTGTTTGAAGGTTTATCGCCAGGTACACATCAGGCATTTAATACACGATGTGGTAACCACCTTCTCTAGCTTTGCCATCCAGTGCGGTGCTAATAAACGGGAATGACTCATTTCTATAGAGTCACTAAACTATGGAGTCAGTAGAGGCGGCGCTTGCAGGAAAGGCTTGCTCCTAACAACCAGTGAATGAATTGGTCTTGCTTCTATTGTTCAGTAAATTGAGCTGTGCCACTCATTCCAGGTAACACCTGACCAGGGAAACTGGTAAATCTTGCAACCACCGGAACTGTGCGGCTAACAGCGTCTACTTCCGCACCAATCTGCCATACTGAAGCGCCAAGTTGCTCACCTGTCTCATCGACTTTGAAATCAAAACTACTGCCGATTTTCATCCACGATAACCACGAAGATGGCACGATGAGCTGAATTTCAAATTCACCGCTACTTACAATTTTCAGCAGTGGTTGATTGGGTGCTGAGGTCTCGTGATTGTTTATCACCAGTTCCGCCACTCGACCGTCATATGGCGCTAATATTTCGCAATCTCTGGTGCGAGCACTAATCGCCTCTGAATTTGCCAGTGCCTGATTCATCTCGGCTTTGGAAACATTAACTTCCAATTCGCCAACCGCTCCGTGTTGTTGAAGTTCTACATTATTCTTGTGTGCAGATTTTGACGCTGCATAGGCAGCCTTTGCCGCTCTGGCTTCCGCTTTCTGGATTCTGCAGTCAAATTTCACCAGAATATCGTCTTTACTAAAAGACTCACCTGCTTTGACCGGCGTTTCCATCACACGCGCATTAAGATCAACGCTGAGAACCGCTTCCTGATTGGATTTAACAACACCACGTACTGGCTCCAGCGTATTTGCGCTTGCAACGCTTCCCACCAGAAAAGTACCGGCCAGCATTAACGCACCAGCTTGTACCGAAAGAATAGATTTTTTCACAATGTAGCCCATCGCTCTGTTCAGCCTAACCCCAATCACTATCTAGGGATTTATCAAGTAACCGACAGATGCAGATGTTCTGCCAACTGTTTTTGCCTAAAGTTGTCCTGTAGCTTTTACCCGGGGTATTTACTTCTTCAAACCTTGGTATTGTTAACAAGGTCACACATTGATAACTAATAAATATAATCAGATGGCATAGAAATGGTTCATTAAAAAACCGAACGTTTTCCACGTCAAAAATAGTTATCCCTACTGCTGGGCATCGGGTGCGATTACCGCCAAAATATCAGCCTCAGTCAATCTGTGCCGTCAGGCTTCGTCATCAAAGCGGTACCAGCCGGGAGCCGCATCTACCTAAACTTCATGATCAAATTTCAATTCACTTTGATCACTTATGGTACCCGCGGCAATCATATATTGCCGACCAGGAACTTCGGGCCTGAGTCTCCGGTGTTTAAAAAGACCGCAGCTGTGGTGTTTGCAAAAACAACGTTCGGCCCACTCGGAAGATTTACCCGCAGGTCTAACGAACAGGTGGTTTAAATCATAGCCGCAAGCGACACAGTTCGAAACCACACAGTAGAATTGAGCAAACAACCGCAGTGCCGTGTAATAATTGGTGTTCACCCATGAAGGTTAAATCCCATGCGCACAGTAAAATCTCTGATAATAACTCTGGCGATCTGTCTGACCGCGGTGACCGCAAACGGCGACCAGGCTACTGATCAACTTAAAGAGGATCTGCTGATGCAATTGGCAGCGGCACAGTCAGAGTCTGAAGGACGCGAGGCCGAGGCAAAAGTGTGGGAATTCTGGTTCAATGAATCACCAAACGCAGAGGTACGCAGGCTTCTCGACGCAGGCAGAGAAAGATTACAAGCTTATGATTTCGAAGCAGCCGAGAATCACCTTAACGAAGTAGTCAAAGCGGCACCGGACTACGCGGAAGGATACAACCAGCGCGCTTTCGCACGCTTCCTTCGAGAGAACTTTTCAGAGTCATTGACTGATCTTGAAAAAGCACTTGAGCTTGAGCCAGACCATTTCGGAGCGATGGCCGGTATGTACCAAATACTGCGAATCCAGAATCGAACACCCGCTGCAATGGAAGTGCTGCGTCGGGCAGTCATTATTCATCCATGGATCAAAGAACGCGGCGCACTGCCTAAAGACATGTGGCCTGAGGCTTACCAAAAGCTGCATGAAGAGGGACAGGAAATCTAGTGAGTGGTTGAACAAACCACTTGAACATACCAACGGCACAGGAGCGAACCGACAACCTGCCACTCGCAGTCGGAGTAATCATTCTGACAGTGCTTGCATTA
>CAYPDN010000409.1:0-3585 GCA_964409445.1 uncultured Granulosicoccaceae bacterium | reverse complement strand
CAAAGAGTAACTTCCTGATCGATAAACCCGGCATCGACGACGCCGCAGTAGTGAGATCGCATTAACTGAATTCCAAGGTAAAAAGTAAGTGGCACGGCCCGTACTCGAATACGGCCGGAGATTATCACTCAAATTCGTTTCAAAGCCTAACCCGGAATGGCATTTTTTCAGGCATTCCGGATCGCTTTCACAACCGGTAACAAATTGCGGCGTAGGCATCGCACTTTCCGATTGCTATATCTTGATGATAGACGCTGGGGTAAGCTGCGCAACGGATTAAATAGACTACCCTTGTGATAGGCAAAATTTTACCTTCGGAGAACCCATGAAATACGATTTATACGGAATCGGCAACGCCCTCGTCGATATGGAATACCAGGTTTCAGACGACAAACTGGCCAAACTGGGTGTCGACAAAGGATTAATGACTCTTATAGAAGAGGATCGCCACCATGAGCTGGTTGGTCAACTGAGCGATCTGGAGCATAAAAAAGCTTCCGGCGGATCTGCCGCCAACACGGTGATCGCAACCGCTCAGCTCGGTGGCAAAAGCTACTACAGCTGCAAGGTCTCAAGTGATGACTTCGGCGATTTTTATCTGCAGGACATGAAGGCCTGTGGTGTTGATACCAATCTTGATGGTCAGGCCCGCGTCGACGGCACCACCGGCAAGTGCATCGTGATGGTCACACCGGACGCTGATCGCACTATGAATACCTATCTTGGTGTCACTGTCGGTCTCGATGAAGACGCAGTTTCCGCCGAGGCAATCCAGAACTCAAAATACGTCTATATGGAAGGTTATCTGGTGGCTTCCCCAACCGGCAAAGCTGCGGCACTTAAAGCTGCCGCCACCGCCAATCAGGCAAACGTTCCCACCGTACTGACACTTTCAGATCCGAACATGGTTGAATTCTTCGGCGACGGACTCATGGAAATGGCCGGTGACAATCTCGATCTGCTGTTCTGCAACGACGACGAAGCCGCCATGATGACCAAAACAGACAGCCCCGAAAAAGCTGCTGATGCGTTGAAAAAGATTGCCAGACGTTTTGCCATCACCGTTGGCGCTGACGGCTCTCTTGTTTATGACGGCGAAAAAATGCACAAAGTACCGGCACCGTCAGTCGATGTGATCGATACCAACGGCGCTGGCGACATGTATGCCGGCGCATTTCTGTACGGACTTACTCATAATATGAGCTTTGTGGATTCAGCGACACTCGCAAGCAAAGCTGCCTCAAAAATCGTTACCCATTTCGGACCGCGGCTGCCGGCAGAGCAAACTCGAGCATTACTGAGCTAAAACCCCGGCGCAACAGAAGACGCAGCGATCTGCTGCGTCTTCGATATTCCCCGTCCAATCCAGCACCAATCCCCGTAACAACACCCATAAAAATAGCCACTAAAGCCTGCAAACCCCGCCGCTTTCGCCGCGTTTGAACTGGTTCACTGAATGCTGTAAACCTCACTGCAATTCAGCCGCTAGCGACAGTTAGTGCGAACCAATTTATCTTCCGGCGGCGGATGAACCTTTTCCGGATCGCACTGTTTAAAAATCACCAGTGCTGACGGATAATCACGCTTTAACACTATTCACCTGCCGCCCTGTTAGCAGCATCTATTGCTGGAGACGTATCATTATGGCAGCCAATAGCAACCGATCTGAGCGTATCGATATGCACATACCTGATGATGCCCAGTCTGAACAGACTGCCAGTCACCTCGCCAGACAATCGAAGCTGGTTAAGCATTACTACGCCCGTGTGCCATTTGATGAAATTTCACACCGCAGCGCCAGTGAACTAAGTGCGGCGGCAATGTCACACTGGAATATGGCATCAAAGCGAAAAGCTGACGATAGCCTGGTACGAATTTATAACCCGGTAAAAAAGAAGCACGGCTGGGAGTCGCAAAGTACCATCATTGAAATCACCACCGCAGACAAGCCCTTTTTGGTGCGCTCAATATCGCTGGCAATTACCAACCTCGGCATTGGAATTAATTCATTTGTTCACCCGATTTTCCATGTAGAGCGCAACAAGAGCGGCCAGATGCAGGGGCCGGTCGGTGAGAATCATAAAAACGCAGTAGCTGAATCTTATATGCAGCTGCAGATTGACAGACATCACGACGACAGTACGCTCAAGCAACTTAAAACTGCAATCAACGAGGCTATAGATAACGTCAACCTGGTATGCGATGACTGGGAGCCAATGAAAAGCGCCTGCGCCACTGCTGTTGATAGGTTGCGTGCAACCAATCCTAAAAAATTTGAAATTGCAGAAGCCGCCGATTTCATAAAATGGCTGCAACGTTACTACTTTACCTTCACTGGCTACTGCGAACTTAGCACTACCGATAAAACCGCAAAAGTGACCAAGGCACACGGTATTTTTCGGGTAGACAAGCCGCTGGCAACACTAAATAAGTACATTCATAAAGATGAACTTTTAAAAGTTAAAAAAAGTGATGTGATCACCTTTACCAAATCTGCTACGAAAGCACCGGTAATGCTGCCAGTGCATATGGATATTATTTCGTTTAAACGGATTGACAGCAAAGGCCGTGAAAATGGCCGCTGTGTGATAGCTGGCTTCTTTACATCGCGCGTTGCCGGCACCGAGCTCGAAAGCATTCCGCTACTGCGCCATAAGTCTTTTAATATCATCGCTAAAGCCAAAATCAACCCGGGTGCACACGACGGCAAGTTGCTTTTATCAACGCTTGAGAGCTTGCCCAAAGATATGTTGTTACGGATTGATGAAAACAAAATTCATGAAATCTGCCGCGGCATCATGAAGCTTGAGCATCACCCACAGGTAAAAGTTTTTGGTGTACATGGCCACCACAATCGCTTCGCCACCTGCATGATTTACGTACCAAGAGATTTATACTCGCGTGAGTTGCGCCAACGCATCCTGCAAATTCTTCAAACAGAGCTTAAATCAGACAACATTGATTTTGACGCTAAATTTTCTTCTGAAAATGCACTGGCAAGCTTGCGTTTTTTCGCAAGTATTCCTAAACCTGAAAAGCGCGCGCCAGACTTCGCACGAATAGAAAGCCTGATCATTGATGTCGCACAAAACTGGGATGAAAACATCCGGGAAGCGCTTTATGAGGAGCTTGGAGAAAGTCAGGGCAGTACGATCGCACTAAGTCTGCTGCGTGGTGTGCCCGCTGGCTACAAAGACCAGCACAGTGTGACAGAAGCAGTCCGTGATCTTGCGTTGTTGTGCCAATGTAGCAACAGCACTAACTGCGATAAAAACACACTCGATGTACTGCTCTATCGCACAGAAAACCAGGCGGAAAATGAAGTCAGTTTTAACATCTATCACAGTGATATAAACGTTCCCCTGTCAAAGACCATTCATATTCTTGAGAACATGGGTTTTCAGGTAGACAGTGAAAATCCGTTTGCAATTGACTCTGATGAAAGCACCCATCACATTCGTGAATTTAAGCTTATTAGCACCAATGGCAAAGCCGTACCAGTTGAACAAATCGCTGCAGACTTTCGCGCTGCGTTCCTGAAAGTATGGAACGGAGATATTGAAGATGATGGTATGAACCAGCTGG
>CAYPDN010000408.1:0-3588 GCA_964409445.1 uncultured Granulosicoccaceae bacterium | reverse complement strand
CATGAAACCGTAAAGCGCACAATACTCAATAGATCAGAACATGAGGTGAATGACGTTGCTGTCAAAGTCGTGGCCCGTCCACGGCAGCAATTTACTGCTAAAGCTTCCAGTGATGATCTTGCTGCAAGCGATTCGCTTTCACAGCGACGCCAATTGGCAGAAGCAGGTCAGGTTGCGGCGCTGCAAGCGTTCGAGCGTGAGGAGTGACTACGTGAGTCTCGAAAAACTTGAACGAATTCTATCTCTGCAATCAGATGACTTATATATCGCATTGAGCGGTGGTATTGACAGTATTACCCTGATGACGGTTGCTGCCAAAGTGCGAGCGGCTCCAACTGTTGCGGTACATGCGATTTCTGCTGCCGTGCCCACTGATGCAACTGTGCGCTGCCGTGAACTTGCAACGCAGAACAAATGGCAGCTGCTTGAACTGGATGCCGGAGAATTTGACAACAAACAATACGTGGCGAATCCGGTAAATCGATGTTACTACTGCAAGAGCAGTTTGTTCGACAGTATTTTATCTCGACTTGATGGCAACGGCTGCATAGCCACTGGAACAAACGTCGATGACCTGGGTGACTATCGGCCAGGCCTTAACGCCGCTGGTGAGCGCGGTGTCTGGCAGCCGTATGTTGAAGCCGGGGTAGATAAGAGTGGCATCCGGCAAATAGCATTGCAGTATGGGCTGGGAGAGTTATCGCAGTTGCCAGCGCAGCCGTGTCTTTCGAGTCGGGTTGAAACCGGTATAAGTATCAACACCAATGATCTTGGTTTTGTGTATAAAATGGAAAAAGCACTGAGTGTGCACCTTGGTGCAGGTGATATCCGCTGCCGCATTGTGGCAGATGGTATCGTTGTGCAATTGCCAGCTGAAAGCCGTGTGTTTGTAAGTCAAGCTGTTCGCGAGTCCACTGAAGAATTGATTCACAAGATCTGCACGGAAAAGCAACGGACGTTTTTGAAGATCGAACCGTACAAAATGGGCAGTGCCTTTGTACACGGAGAAGAAGACGGGGTCGCATCCCCGTGAGTTCCGGGTGGTTACTTCATCGTGTCTGATTTTAATTTTGACTGGCAGCGTAAAGCCCGTACCGGTATTGCTGAAGCGGTCCTTTGCGGCAATAAGTCTGACCAGCAGATTAAAGATATTGTTAATGCGGCTCAGGAAAAAAAGCAGTCGCTGTTGTTGACGCGTTTGTCTGTTGGAGCTGCAGATCAACTACTGTCTGACAACAGCAATATCGACTGGCATCCTTTATCCCGTACCGCGTTTCTTGACAACGGTATCGTTAAACCGGCATCTACAGAGTGTTTAATCGTCACTGCCGGTACATCTGATGTTCCGGTGGCAGAAGAAGCACGTCGTACATTGCTATTTAACGGGCTTGATGTTCAGGTGCTTAACGACTGTGGTGTTGCAGGGCTGTGGCGACTGACAGATCAGCTCCCGGTATTGTCGCGTGCACCTGTTATCATTGCCGTAGCAGGAATGGAGGGTGCGTTATTCTCTGTTTTGGCAGGGCTGGTCCCGGGTCTTGTTATAGCGGTGCCGGGCTCGACCGGCTACGGCGTTGCAGAGGGCGGGCAGGCTGCTTTGAGTAGTGCATTGTCAAGCTGCGCGCCGGGCGTGGTGGTGGTAAATATTGATAACGGCTTTGGGGCCGCGTGTGCGATGTTGAAATTGCTCAACAAGCCAGTTCCGGTTAATTAAGACAAAGAGTAATTGGTAAGTGACAATAAACCTGTTGCTCGAATAATTTAATTGAGCTCATCATGGGTTCACATTTAAAACTACGCCTGCGACCTGCTGTTACCCTGGGCGTACCACAGAGAAACTTATGAGTCAGTCAGTTGTTTTAGTAAATCCTATCTATGCCCCGACACAGGCAGAACTTGAAGCTTCCTATCAGGTACACAAGCTCTGGGAGGCGGCAGATAAATCGAAATTGCTGTCGGAAGTCGCGGGTGAGGTGCGAGGTATAGTCACTGATGGTGGGTCTGGTGCGAGTGCGGAGCTAATGCGTCAGTTACCTAATGTTGAAGTGGTTACTGTTTTTGGAGTTGGGGTGGATGCAGTAGATCTTGATTACTGTAAGGCCAATGGTATTCGTGTTGGCAATACACCTGACGTGCTTTCTGATGATGTCGCTGATCTTGCTGTGGCTCTGTGTCTTGCCAGTTACCGACAAATTCCGTTTGGGCATAACTATGCGAAAGCGGGGCAGTGGGAGTCGGAAGGGCCGATGCAGCTAACTGCGAAATTCTCTGGCTCAAGCGTCGGTATTTTTGGTCTTGGACGTATAGGCCAGGCAATTGCAAAAAGGCTTGAAGGTTTTGATTGCGATATCAGTTATTGCAATCGCCGTGAACGCAAGGATGTTGATTACAAATACTTCTCTGACGTGCAGGAGATGGCACGTGCAGTTGATTGTCTGATTCTTGCGGTTGCACCGACACCTGATATGGCCGGTATCATCGGCGCTGATGTACTGCAAGCGCTGGGGCCCGCTGGGCACATCATTAACATCTCACGCGGACTCGTTATTGATGAGAGTGCGTTGATTAAAGCGTTAAGTGAAAATCAGATTGCCGGTGCCGGTCTTGATGTCTTCGCCAACGAGCCTGCTATTCCTGAAGCACTCAGACAGCAGTCTAATGTTGTGCTGCAACCGCATGTTGCCAGCGGTACCGTGCAAACTCGAACTGCAATGGGTAAGTTAATGTTAGAGAATATTTCTAACTACTTTGATGGAGAAGAGCTTACTGCTTTTGTTGCTTGATTAGCGCTGCTGACTTATAGGATGTAAATCAGTAGGTCGGGCGAAAGGTATTTGTGATGCGTTGCAGATCGCAACGCATCACTGAAATCAATGATGCCTTATTTAGCAGCTGCCAGTGAGCTGAAGTAAGCTGCAAGGTCCATCATATCCTGCTCGCTAAGGTTGGCGGCCATCGGCGCCATAATGGCTGCTTGTCCGCCTTTGCGGTCACCGGATTGGAAGGCTTTTAGTTGCAGGACTATATAGTCCGCTTTTTGACCTGCAAGATTTGGGTAGCTCGCGATGGTTGATACACCGTTAGCGCCGTGGCACGCACTACAAACGGCAGCTTTGCCCTGGCCAGCGCTGGCATTGCCAGCCGCGTGTACAGCAGTTGAACAACAAAGAATCGCGAGAGCAGTAAGTAATGATTTCATGGGTTTTCCTGATAGGTTTGGTAGATATTAATACATGGTAGCGAAACGCAACCTTAACGAAAACCGGGCCATTGATGACCCGGTACGCAGTTTTATTAGGCCAGGCAATGAATCTACGACGCTTTCTTCATTTCCGCAGCTTGGGCAATCACAACTTCCGCAACGTTACTTGGGCATGGAGCGTAGTGCGAAAATTCCATCGAAAACTGACCTCGCCCTGATGTCATGGTTCGAAGATCACCGATGTAACCGAACATTTCACTGAGTGGCGCGTCTGCTTTGACGCGAACACCTGTAACGCCGGCTTCCTGGCCCTGAATCATGCCGCGACGGCGATTCAGATCACCGATCACATCACCGACGTGATCTTCAGGAGTGAATACATCGAT
>CAYPDN010000407.1:0-3601 GCA_964409445.1 uncultured Granulosicoccaceae bacterium | reverse complement strand
GTGCTATCCGATAATATCAGCGGGGCATTTGGTCATTCTTCAATAAACAATGGCGTTGCACGGACGGGTTCGCGCATTATTGCTCAGGCCCTATTGCTTAGGCCCGTTCGACAGCTATGTAGATCTACACGAAATTAAATGGACCAATCACCAGTAAGCGGATATACCGCTAAACGCTCTCAAGCAAGAGATTTGGCTTGAACAATAGCGGTGAGACTCGGCCTCAAAACATCGTACGTGGAGTTTGTCTGATTGTTGCTGCTGCGTTAACGATTTCGATTCAGGATGCAGTATTCAAACTCTTCAGTAGTGAGCTGACGCTCTGGCAGATATTCGCACTCCGGGGCTTGCTGGCGGTACCGATGTTACTGATCTTCGCAGTAGTGCGGAAAGAACATAAAGGTGTTGTAAGAGCTGCGTTGGGGAAATGGCCAATGCTGCGTGCGATCTTCATAACAATGACGTTCCTGGCGTTTTACTCTGCGATTCCATTCCTGAGTTTATCGACGCTTGGTGCTGCAAACTATATCGCGCCTGTCTTCGTAACACTGCTCTCGGCTTATGTTATTCGAGAAGCTGTTGGGCCAACTGGCTGGCTCGGAGTTCTTGTTGGGTTTACCGGTGTTATCGTCCTGTTGCAGCCCGGCTCTGATGCTTTTTCGCCCTGGGCTCTGCTCCCTGTGCTCGGGGCTGCTTTTTACGCACTTGCACATATAACCACTCGTACAAAGTGTCAGGGCGTGCCTCTGGGTGCTTTTGCGCTCTCTCAGAATCTGGTAATGCTATTTGCTGGCTTGATTGTAAGTGCAATTTTAATAGCGCTGGAGCCTCAAAGTGAGACCGCAAACGCCTATCCTTATATATTTGGATTGTGGTCAAAGGTTAGCTTGAACGATTGGCTTGTTCTCGCTTTGCTGGCTGTTTTTACAATTACAATTAGTATGCTGTTGGCTGGAGCTTATCAGACAGCTCCGCCAGCAATCGTATCTACGTTTGAATACAGTTATTTAGTTTTCGTGGCGTTGTGGGATATTCTTTTCTTTGGTAATTCTCCAACCGCAGTAACGGTCACGGGCATGATTTTAATTGTTGTTGCCGGACTGTTGACGTTGAGCAGTAATGGTCAATCTAAATAGAAGTCAATCTGTTGTTTGCACACCAATTCGTGGGAAAGCCCTCAGGTGGAAGCGAATCTTCTGCCTTCAACAGTAAGAGGGTCGGATTGGTTTGGAAGTATAAGTCTGCCAGGCACTTTCCCTCTGACTCAATTTACCTGCTGATGCACCTCAATCACATTTCCTTCCGGGTCGTGAAAAAATACCTGATGCCAGTTTTTCGCGAAGGCGGTTCCGTAGTCCGAATATGGAATGCCTTTATCGTCGAGAATTTTCAGCAATGCTGGCAGATCGTCAGTGCGGAAAGCAATATGACCACGATCTACAGGGTTGATCACCTGTCCATTATTGAAGGCAACATCGAGATCACGTTCGGCAAGATGCATTTGCATATTGCCTTCGGAGGCGAAGCGAATTTGGCCGCTATAACCGCCATTTTCAGTTTCTTCTGTGCGAGGGAAGTCCTCTTGTGGCATATCATCCATACCCAGAACACTGGTGTAAAAATCGTGCAAACCATCGACATTTTTAGAGACAAAGTTGATGTGGTGAAATTCTAGTTTCATAGACGTATCTTTTTGCTGTTTATTTACTTGTTTTAATCCAGGTTGCCAGCCCAGACCGGTGGTCGGTAGTCATGCCAGTTAAAATGTTTCTCCAGATCACTCGCGACCTGAAGGATCAAATGATCCTGACAAGGGTGACCAGCCAATTGCACAGCACCTGGGTGATCACCAGAATTTAGTTGAATCGGCAGCGAGGCAGCGGGCTGACCGGTGACATTGCAAACATAGGAGAAAGGCGCAAAGGCATGACCCGCTTCGCACCAGGTTTCAAAACGGAAGTTTTCGGTACGGCTATCCATTGAGCCCACTGGAATCGGATCGCTGCCAAGCGCCGGGGTCAGGAGCAGGTCAATCCCATCCATTGAACGCATTAGTGTGGTGCTGATTTCGTGTGCTCGCTGACGCGCACGATATAAATCCATTGCACTAAGACCAGCTATTCGCTCACGCAGAAAACGCGTTAGTGCTTCCAGTTCATGATTCTCTGGCTCACGACCTGTCTCATCGATCCTGTTGTCGATCTCATGCACGATATCAACCATCCAGAGATCTTCCATCCATGCTCCAAGGTCGAGATTACGAGGATAGGTATATTCAATTAGCGTGTGCCCCATATCTTCTAAAACCACTGACACCCGGTCAACTGACTCGACCTGCGAACCGCTGGTAGCAAGTTGATTGGGCGTCGACTTACAAACAGCAATGCGCAGCTTAGGGGTAGGGTTCTCAAGGGCCGCAAGGTAGGAATCCACTTGCGGCATTACCTGATAACGGTTCCCCGTCACCATCCCTGTTGTGCAATCCAGTGCTGCGGCGCTGTCTCTTACGGATCGGGTCAACACATGGTCGGAGTTAAATCCATTGGATAATTCCATATAGTACGGTGCAACGCTGTTTAACCCGGTGGTTGGTTTTAAGCCGAATAATCCACAACAGGCTGCCGGTATCCGAATTGAACCGCCAAGATCAGTGCCATGGGCCAGTGGAACCATGCCCGCAGCAACCGCAGCTGCAGCGCCTCCTGAACTGCCGCCTGTGGTTAGCGCAGTATCCCAGGGATTTAAAGTGGCACCACGAAAAGTGGGCTCACAGACAAAGTCCTGCGCAAATTCAGGCGTGTTGGTTTTACCAAGGATAACTAATCCCGCCTTGCGCCATCGTGCAACCAGTTCGCTATCTGGCCTGGGGCTCGCTCCGCTAAAAAACCGACACGAAAAGGTAGTCGGCATGTCGTAACTGAATTGATTCACATCTTTCAACAGGAACGGCACACCGGCGATAGGGGTATCAGGCAAGTCGCGGCGTACGGCCATTTTGGCATTGTCATAGTTAGTCATGACCACTGCATTCAGGCGGGGATTTAGCCGCTCTGATACCTCAATGGCTTTATCAGTTACTTCCGCAGCAGACAGTTCGCCTTTTTTAATCGCATCCGACAACCCAATCGCATCAAGGTCAGCATAGTCACTAAAATTCATAGCAGTGAAATCTTATTTCGTTGAAATACTATTGATACGTAAAAATAGAAAAAAATCTATGAGATCAGCGATTAATTGAGAAGTCGCAAACACCCCTGATAATACCGACGAAATACAGTTTCGTCACACACTATTGATTGTGCAAATAAGAAGAAGGAAGCGGACGCTTCGCTGTCCCCGCAACAATGGATCTGAGGCTGGTGACAGCTACAAAGCCAGACTACAGATTTGTTCCTGCACCGTGTGCTGCGAATATCCACGCTACGTAACCCGTTTATGTTTACGCCGCATAGCGATAACTACCACCAAATCACTAAGCAGCATAAGAGTTATTACGGTATAAGAGCTAAACAAAAACTATGCGTCACCACCGATCGCTGAAATCTCAATGAAAAAGAACATTGCTAATCTGGTTGTTGAATCACTGATCGCCAATGGCATT
>CAYPDN010000406.1:0-3605 GCA_964409445.1 uncultured Granulosicoccaceae bacterium | reverse complement strand
CTGCACCTGCACCTGCACCTGCACCTGCACCTGCACCTGCACCTGCACCTGCACCTGCACCAATAGACGCACCTGCATCCATACCCGTTACAGTTACTCCTGCTATCACTCGAATATTGGCGGTGGGTGATTCAATTACTCATGGCACCACAAGTGGCTCGGCAGAATCATATCGCAAACCTTTCATTGATCTACTTAGCGCCAACTCATGTCGCTACCAAATGACAGGATCACAGACCGGGAATTTTTTACACAACACCTTTAATTCACCACACGAGGGATATCACGGTCACAGAGCAGATCACACGCTGAACGGATTTTCCAGCGTAGCCGGTAACAACGAAGGCATAAGTGTTACCGTCGCCCGCTATCAGCCAAACATTGTGCTGTTGCATATCGGATCTAATGACATGAATCAGGGACAAGACGTAAATGAAACTGTTGGTGAAATCGATCAGATTATATCTATTGCACTTGCAGCCAATTCGGCACCTACTGTGTTGGTCGCGAACGTAATACCATGGTTTAGCAATACCACAGTGCAAGCCCGAGTGAATTCACTCGGCGATCAAATGGAAGCGTATATAGCTCAATTGAACAATCCACGGGTAAAACTGGTGGATGTTCGCACCGGATTCAATCAATCAATGATGCTGCCTGATTTGATTCACCCAAACCCTGCAGGTGAACAGCATATCGCAAACAGGTTCTTCGCCGAGTATAACAATTCCGGCTTTTGTCGCTAAACGATTCATTCCATCCTCAGTAACTGATAAGGTAGAGATACACCGTCAATATAACTTTGAAACAATGAACAACCCGGATTACATCATTGTCGGCAGCGGTGCTGCCGGTGCAATCGTTGCCAACCGTCTTTGCACTGCAACCGGTACAAAGCACTGCACGGTGTGTCTGATAGAAGCTGGAAAAGACGGTAGTAATCTGTATTCCAGAATACCGGCTGCTTTTTCAAAGAACCTGCAAAACGAAAATCTTATGTGGCAGTTTCAAACTGCACCCACTGAAGCACTTGGCGGCCGGTCGGTATACATCCCGCAAGGCAAGCTACTCGGTGGATCGACATCAATAAACGGTTTGGTATACAACCGTGGACAAGCTGCTGACTTTGACCACTGGGAGTCTCTCGGCAACCCCGGCTGGGCATACCAGGATGTACTGCCATACTTCAGGCGTACAGAAACACGCAAGGCTGACCTTACTGATCCGGACATTCAGGCAGATCCGGATGATCAAGCTGATCCGGATAATAACGACAAACAATCGCAGTACCGCGGTAGCCTCGGGCCGGTACATATATCAGACCCTGACAGACCTGATCCCATTTGCGATGCTTTCATCAACGCAGTTGCGTCGTGCAATGTACCAGCGCACAACGATTACAACGGCGCTTCCCAACGCGGAACTGGTTACTACCAACGCTTTATTAAAAACGGATCTCGCGTCAGCGCCAACACCGCATTCATCGAACCGATTAAAACCCGGCCGAACCTCGACATTAAAACCGGCGTGCAAGTCGTTAAAATTCTCTTTGACGGTAAGCGTGCCACCGGGGTAGAACTGGCTGACGGGAGGATAATAAACGCTAACCGAGAAGTGATTATCAGCGCGGGAACAGTTAATTCAGCGAGACTGCTGCAGCTCTCAGGAGTGGGTGCCGCAGACCTGCTTCAGCCGTTGGGAATACCTGTAGTCCATAATCTGGCCGGTGTAGGAGAGAACTTTCAGGATCATTACTTTGTGCGTTTTTCAGCCAGGCTCAATGACTCTGCACCATCGCTTAATAGTTTATCTCGTGGCCCTAAATTGCTGCGAGAACTCTGGCGCTGGCAAACTGGTAAGCCGAGCATACTTTCGTATAGCCCATCCATAGCTTACGCATTTTTGAATTCCATCGACCTCCAGGACCCGACACCCGATCTGCAATTTGTATTTACACCCGGTAGCTATCGACCGGGCAAGGTCTATGAGCTGGATAGATTTCCCGCAGCAACCTGTGGATTCACGCAGCAACGTCCACTAAGCCGGGGCTTTGTTCGAATAACCTCACCAGATCCAAATGTAGCCGCCACGCTGCAACCAAACTATCTACAACACGAATCAGATCAACAAGCCGCATTGAGAGGCATGAAACTTTGCCGCCAGTTTTTACAGTCCCCATCTTTGTCACAGTACTTTGCCAACGAAGAAGTACCTGGAGCCTCCACTCAGAATGACGATGATTTACTAGATTTCGCACGCGCAACTGGCAACACTGGCTATCACCTAACAGGCACTTGTACCATGGGCCCTGCTGACAACTCTATGGCAGTTGTCGGACCAGATCTCAAAGTACACGGTCTGCAAAACCTTCGAGTTGTAGATGCCTCAGTGATGCCGCGAGTAACATCTTCCAACACTTGCGCCGCAACAATGATGATAGGAGAAAAAGGATCAGACCTGATTCTTGAGGCTCACACTTAGCGCGCTTACATCAACCATTGGGTACCAATCACTCTATCTGAATAACCTCGGAAGTATCTCACCAGCAGGACCGACAAGTTCGACTACCCCATCCTCAACGACAGCAGACGATTCGGTATTAACCACGATAACCTCCGCACCATTACTTTTAGCAATGTCTATCAAACCCGCAGCCGGGTATACCTGAGCGCTCGTACCAACTACAAGCATGAGATCGGATTTTTCGGTTGCAGCCAATGCAGTTTTCATTGTGTTCTCTGGCAGAGACTCTCCAAACCACACCACTGAAGGTCTCATGTATTGGCCACACTGGCATTTGCGCAAAGGCAAAGCACTTTGAAGATTCACTCTTTCTGAGTGACCACAGCCTGAGTTGCAATGATCCTCCAGCAGAGTTCCATGCAGATGCAATACACTTTCTTCATCTGCTCCTGCAGCTTCCAGAAGGTTATCAACATTCTGGGTAATGTGTATCCAACCGTTCAGGCCTGCCAACTCACGATGCGCATCATTGGGAACAGCCGCTGCCAGTGTTTTACGCCGATGGTTGTACCAGTCAATTACCATCGCAGGGTCAGCGGCGAAGCCCTCCTGTGAGGCTAGCTGCATTGGATCGAACTTAGACCACAGTGCATCTACATCTGTTTTATCACGAAATGTAGCAATACCGGATTCAGCGCTAAGGCCGGCGCCGGAAAAACTTACCGGGTAACGCGCTTTGCTAAGTTTTTCTGATGCTTGTTGAATTAAATTTTCCATAGCAATCATGGCCAGTTTATAAAACTGTACCTGGATCTATTTTGCACAACGGGAAAGGTTGGCAATACCCGAAAGGTACAAAGTTATCAGGAAGCTACGACTATAAAACACACTTCCACGGTACCGCGCAGTAAAAAGGATCTTGCTTACAGCAATAAAATTTCCAGCAAGATAAGAACTCCCCATTCCGCCGAATCGCGTCACGACTACTGGTACTCAGAAAAAAGACAGTCATAAAGAACGACTTACACGCTAATTATAAATCAAAGAAGGTCCGGGCTCGACCCCGGCTTCTTTCACAAAGATAAAAAGGCGGCTACGGCCACACCTTGAAATACAATTCACAGTTCACAGTTCACAGTTCA
>CAYPDN010000405.1:0-3607 GCA_964409445.1 uncultured Granulosicoccaceae bacterium | reverse complement strand
GGAAGTGCGCATCACCACCCTGCACCCGAGTTACCTGGTGTGGGCCCTTCAGACCAAAACCTGGGAGTAATTAGAGACATCTCAACAATCTGGGCGAGCACTTTGTCATCACTTTCAAGCGACACCGCTTCAAGCCACAAAAGCAATACACCAGCCTTTGTCTCCTCCCAGAACCATTTGCCAAGCAATTCAATGTCATCAATATCGTCGCGGTGCGTTCGCGCCTCTGTGTAATAAGCGGCGAGATCCTCAACAACCAATTTGAGTAACGGTACCGGTGGCAGACCTTTTCTCGGGCTCTTTGGGTTGTTACCTTTAACGAACTCTGCGATAAAAGGCACAAACTCCTGTATTGGCAGTTCACTGGCCCCCACCGTTGTTCGCCCCCGCGCAGCTATTGCTGCTTCATAGGGTACAAGCAACGCATCCATTTCCGATTCAATAACTGCTACCAGTTGATCTACATCACCGATATCATCTTTGGCTATAACAAGTTCAACCGGCAGTGCATAACCCATACGTCCATCTTTTACAGGAATAACATCAGGAAAATCCTCCAGCACCGGCCCTGACGATTTATCAAGCAGTGAGAAGGCTGCACGTATGACCTTCAACTGATAGTCAGGATCATTTGGTTTACCCAGCGGGCGCCCCATAGGAAAGTTGAGCCATAGTGCGCGCGGTGGTTTTACCGCTGCAATATGTTCACGTACAAACCCGACCAGTACGGTTGTAAAACCCTGGCTCTCAAAGTAGTTTGCAAGCACGCTCACGGCGCGCGTACAAAACGGTCAAACAGGAATTAGAAATACCGTATTGACATTGTCCTGCTTCATATTGTCCGAAGCTTTTGCGGCAGACTTCAGCATATCCAGCGGATCGGCGGCACCCATGAAAGCATAGTGCTCATTGGCTACCGAACCAATTTCGCCACTGTGTTCCATTTCATTCAATCGATCGAGTGGAATGATTGTATTCATATCCTGTTGCCAGCCAGTGCGATCGTATTCGACCGCAACATGAGTCATGACCAAATCCCGGTCATCCTTATTGATAACCCGGTGATCCCGCGCCAGCCACGAAAAAGGCCTTTCGCCACGTCTGGAAACTGCAGCAGTCGATACAATGGCTATACGACGTTGCGCCGCAGGCACCGACGGTGTCCACGGTTTAACGTCCGCTTCCTGCATCTCAAGCTCTGAGATGAAGCCTCTTCCGACAGCTGGCATCTCTGCCAATCTAACCATTACAGCCCTCCGATCCTAAATAGAAATTGCTTTACTACGCAAATACTGATGTTATCAAAGAAATAGAAGATTGAATGCCTCTATCTCTTCATAATCCAGAGAATGATTCAGGAGGCACCCTTACCAAAACAGATCTGCATGCTTGATGAATCAGCGTAGTCTCCGGACATTCATTTATATTTTGGGTAACTAACGCGACATCAATTTATGTACCCACCGAGCCGGTTGTATTTGGTGTGGTGGCCTATGGTATGTTGGTTGTCATTATTCTTACCTGCGGCGCCCGGGCGTCACAGTTCAGGTGCTGTGCCTGCCTTATATTTTTACAACCCGCAAATCCATTTTACACGATGAGTACTATGGCAAAGCCAAAGACAGCAGTAGTAATAGGCGTCGGCCCGGTAGCGGGTCTTGGAGGAGCGCTTTGCAGGCGTGCGGCAGCTGAGAACCTGCATGTCATTGTAGCTGGTCGCACACAATCTAAAATCGATGCAGTTGTGGCAGCAATTACACAGGCCGGTGGCAACGCTACAGCCGTTGTCACAGATACAACATCAGAGAGCGATGTCGCACAGCTCTTTACCGATGCGGAACGCATCGGGCCGGTAGATCTTGCAATCTACAACGCCGGAAATAATATGCCGGGGGACATTCTCGATATGGACGCCAGCTACTTCGAGCAAGCCTGGCGGGTTGGCTGCTTCGGTGGTTTTCTATTCGCCCGCGAATCGTTGAAAAAAATGCAGCCACGCCAAACCGGAACACTGCTATTTACCGGCGCCAGTGCATCGCTGCGCGGCAAAGACGGGTTTGCTGCATTTACATCTGCAAAAGCCGGTTTGCGCACACTGGCTCAAAGCCTTGCCAAAGGCTATGGTCCAAAGGGAATTCATATCGCACAGGTTATTATCGATGGCGGCATCTACGGTGATCGTCTTCGCGAACGAATGCCGGAGCGTATGGAAGAACTGGGCGAAGAACGCTTTGTCGGCCTTGAGGGTCTGGCAGAACTTTATCTGTTTTTATATAAGCAGCCGAAGAATGCCTGGACACATGAACTGGACGTTCGCACCCATCTGGAGAATTTTTAGTACTATTCGGTTTAATATATCTAAATAGCAGGAGAGAAAAAAACGTGGCAAATACTGAAGCAATCACCATTCCTGCTCGAAAAGCAAAAGCCTTTTTTGTCAAAAAGCATCAGCACATTAAGGTGATAAATACCCACGGCACACAGGTAGTTGACTGTTGGGCATTAAACGCAGACAACATGACAGAGTTTATGTCGATGGAGCACTGCCGCGTTTCGCTTGAGAAAGTAACCCCGCACAAAGGCGATACCATGGTAAGCAACCGACGACGTCCTGTAGTTAAAATTACAGAAGATTCTGCCGCTGGTACACATGACACACTGCTTGCGGCTTGTGATCGCTACCGCTATGAACTATTGGGCTGCAGAGAATATCATCGAAATTGTACCGATAACTTCTGGGAGGCCATGGTTGCAGCTGGCTATAAACCTGTCGAACTCCCCTCGCCTTTTAACCTGTGGCAAAACACACCGGTTGAAACCAGTGGCGCAATTAAACCCAACCCGCCGGTGACTAAGAAAGGCGATTATATTGTTATGCGTGCTGAAATGGATCTGGTGATGTGTCTCTCTGCCTGCCCGCAGGATGTAACTTCGATATGTGGCAATAAGCCGCGCAGTGCGCATTTTGAAATTTATTAGCATACAGCGAAAAACAACTGGCACTTACAACAACACTTATGCAATTCGACTTAAATAATAAAACCGCATTAATAACCGGTGGCAGCCGCGGAATTGGCAAAGCGGTTGCACTGACGCTGGCAGATCACGGAATGAACATCGCTCTGTGCGGGCGCACCGTTGAAACGCTTGATGCAACTGCTACTGAAATCCGCAGCCGTGGCGTGCAGGCGTATCCTATTCAGGCAGATGTCAGTCAACGGGACAATATCGATACACTGATAGAAAAAACACTACACAAGTCAAAGCATATCGACGTGCTGGTTAACAATGCCGTTACCTCCACCAGTGCCAGATTTGATGAACTGACCGACGATGAGTTTCAGTACCACATTGACGTTAAGTTGATGGCGTACATACGCGTGGCCAGAAAAGTACTACAGAAAATGGCTGCAGACGGCTCGGGACGAATAGTCAACGTTGGTGGCATGACAGCCCGTATTGTTGCACCGCTGCGCATGACTAACGGTGTGGTTAACGCCGGTGTTGCCAACTTTACCAAGCAGTTTGCCAACTACGCGGCACAGTACAATGTCACCGTGAATTGCGTGCATCCTGGTTACACAGCAACCGAACGCGTCACGCAGAT
>CAYPDN010000404.1:0-3609 GCA_964409445.1 uncultured Granulosicoccaceae bacterium | reverse complement strand
GGTCAGATAGGACTACCCGGAGGAGGGATCGGCTACGGTTATGGTGCCATTGGTGGTATAGGAGTATCGGTCAGGCGACTCTCAGGCTTAACATTTCCACAGCTCGACAATCCTGTAAAAACTTCAATCCCGGTTGCACGTATTGCAGACATGTTGTTACACCCGGGTGAGGCGTATAACTTTAATGGTCAGTCGCTTATCTACCCTGATATAAAGCTGGTGTATTGGTGTGGCGGTAATCCGTTTCATCATCACCAGGATCTGCATCGGCTGAATAAAGCGTGGCAACAGCCGGAAACTATTATTGTTAACGAACCGTGGTGGACTGCCACGGCACTTCGGGCAGACATCGTCTTCCCGGCTACCACACCCTATGAACGTAGCGACCTGGCACGTGCCCAGGGCGACTCCTACCTTTTTAATATGCCTGCACTAATTCCGCCGGTTGGTGAAGCGCGAGATGATTACGACATCTTTGCAGGTCTTTCTCAGCGATTGGGTATTGCTGAAAAGTTTACTGAAGGGCGCAGCAGTGATCAGTGGCTGGAATTTCTGTACGAAGAGTTTCGACATGAGTCGGCTGGAAACAATGTAGACGTTCCCGACTTCACCGAGCTTCGGGAAAAGAACTGGATTGATCTGCCTGTCAGAGGATCTGAGCATTCAGAGGTTCCATTTGCAGCGTTTCGTAAAAACCCCGATCAGTCACCGCTGCAAACACCGTCTGGCAAGATTGAAATCTACTCTTCTACAATTGCAGGCTTTGACTACGATGATTGCCCCGGTCACCCGACCTGGTTGCCACCTGCGGAATGGTTGGGCGCTGCACTGGCTGAGCAATTCCCGTTGCATCTTGTATCGCCTCAGCCTGGAGACAAATTACACAGTCAGATGGAATGTGCGATCGCCGATATACCGGGTGAGAGACCAGCGCCTGTCACCATTCACCCGGACGATGCTCAGGATCGCTCCATTGCAGACGGTGAGATAGTCTGTGTATTTAATGACCGCGGTGAGAGCCTGGCACGGGCAACGGTGAGTGCAGACATTATGCGGGGCGTGGTATCTCTGCCGACCGGTGCATGGTTCACCACAGATGATCAGGGCACCGAAACGCAGGGTAACCCGAACACGCTTACACGTGATGTGGGCACCTCACAGCTTGGTCAGGGCAGTAGTGCCCATAGTTGTCTGGTTGATATCAAGTCGTACAGCGGTGAAGAAACAGCGTGAAAACGCTTACTTTTGGAATCTAACCTTTAAATCACAGGACCGCGACCGGACATGTTTGCGAAGGCATTTACATCCGTACTGATATTGTTTGTGTAGAACTCGAAGTGCCGCAGGGGGAATTCTTTTAACATAAATTACTATACCCGCATTTATACCTTTGGTTAACTCAGAAAAGTCAGCTGCGTAGTGAAGAAACAAAACTTGCAATGGCTTCGCCGATTTCGTGCGGACTATCTTCCTGGATAAAGTGTGTACCGCTAACGGTGACTTCCTGTTGGTTAGGCCAGCCACGACAATACTCGCGTTGAGCTCCTGTAAGTATGGAGCCGGGCTCTGCGTTGATAAATAATTTAGGTATTTCGCATTGCTCAAGCCATGATCGGTATTCGTCTACAATAGCCACAACGTTTTCTGGCGTACCTTCTACGGGTATTTGCCTGGGCCAGCTCAGGGTCGGGCGACGATCTTCATTGGCATTTAGAAACGGTTTGCGATAAATCGCCATGGTTGCTTCATCGACCTCACGCATAATCGCATTAGGCAGCACCCGCTCAACAAACATATTCTTATCGATAACCATCTGCTCACCAGCATCAGAACGAAAAGCCTGAAAGACACCTCGGGCGTTCTCAGGCCAGTCCTGCCAGGTGAGTGGTCGCACGATCGCTTCCATATAGACAATCCCCTGTATGCGATCGCGATTCTGATTGGCCCAGTCGAATCCCAACGCAGAACCCCAGTCGTGCAGTACCAGAATGACAGAGTCACCCAGATCGAGTTCTTCATAAAGAGCGTGCAGGTACTCTCTGTGTTCAACATAGCTGTAGCTTTCAGCTGACGAATTATCGAGCTTGTCAGACTCTCCCATGCCGATAAGATCTGGCGCTATCAGCCGGCCCATGCCTTTACAGAAAGGCATGATGTTTCGCCATAGATACGACGAAGTCGGATTGCCGTGCTGAAAAACTATGGCGTTACCCTGGCCTTCATCGATAGTTGCCATGCGCTTTCCGTTTATCAGGATCTTTTTTCCTGCAGCGAATTCTGCGTGATCAACACTGTCGGTGTTATGCATGCAGGTCTCCAAATCGAATCAAATCGAGTTATTATACATAGACCCCTACTTTTCACTAAGTAGTCCGGGTGTTGTTCCATCGACTATAAAGTCGGTGGGAGAGAAGCTTGAAACTGTGAGCTGAAAAGGAAGTTGGTACCGGTTGAGTGTGAATTGATGTTGTAAAACCGCCTCACAATTTTTTATCGCGTGCCGCATTTAACCTTTTATGTAAATCTGTATGGTTCGGCGGGATACGATACATTGCGCAACGCTCTATATCAGCCGATAAGGTGTCCCATTGTATAGCGTCGAGTTGTTGTTTTGAAAACTTGTTTAGCACAGCAGGATCACCCATCTGGGCCACAGGGTTTAATGTATTTGCTGTGACTGCAATACGCAATGCGATATCCGGTTGAGTGATATATTCCAGGAAGTCGACCGCGTGCGTGGACGTTTGTGGATGCTCCAGAACGGATGTGATTTCGGTAAACACAATGCCGCCGCGACCTTCGATGCATCCCGTGGTCGGCGTAATTGCCTGAAGATAGTCGTGGCCCGCCATTCTTGCTTCAGAGACGGTATAAACCCCGCCACTGATATAAAAGTCAATTTCTCCACTGACGAGAGATCGATTTAACGTCAGGTGATCATCACTGATGAGTACAGCTCGATCAAACCAGTCATTAGCGGTATTAGAAAACAACTGCAGGGCGTCATCATCAAGCTTGCGGAACGGATTAATACCTGCTCCAAGGCAAATATGGAACAAATTAAAATCGTCGTAAGTAAGAATGCCGAAGCGCTGAGTACGATCATTGGCAAGGTTGAATCCCTGATCTTCAGCTGAGCTACGATCAATTCGACGAGTATTGACGACAAAGTTAAAAGCCCCAAACCGCTGACACACACCAATGATATTTCCGTTATCGTCTCGAGCCCAATGCGACAATCGGTCAAATTCGGGAAGAAGATTAGTTAGTGTGTGCCCAAAGCGCTGTTCGTCCAGTGTTCTGATCATTTGGTGATGACATAGCAAGTCTCGAACCCAGGGATTGTTGATGTTTAATACATCCCATTGGCCAAGGCTGCCATTCATTAAGTCGTGTGCAGTAGTGATGTCACTCAACAAAGTTTGGGCGTTAGTTTTAATGTTACGCTTGCGCGCAAACTCACCGAGAACAGAGTCAGCTTCGTATCCTTCCCAACACAATAAATTCATACGATCGAAGCACCGGTTCCAGCTAATACTACAACGCAGACTATTGTAATAGCATGACCGTTGCAATCAAGCGAGCTTAAGGGGCGAGTGCCGCTCGATT
>CAYPDN010000403.1:0-3618 GCA_964409445.1 uncultured Granulosicoccaceae bacterium | reverse complement strand
AAGACCGCGCCGGACTCGCACACTTTCTGGAACACATGTTATTTCTGGGCACTGAAAAGTATCCGGACGCCGCAGAATATAAACAGTTCATCAGTACCCATGGCGGTTCAAATAACGCCTTCACGTCCTACGACCATACAAATTATTTTTTTGATATAAACCCGCCACAGTTTGAGCAGGCACTGGATCGGTTCGCACAGTTTTTTATTGCACCATTATTCAACGAAGAACTGGTTACTCGCGAGCGCCAGGCAGTACAGTCGGAGTACTCGCTTAATTTACAAAACGATGGACGCCGTCAGTTTGCCGCGCGGCGCCGTGCCTACAATCCTGAACACCCCGCTGCGGGCTTTTCAGTGGGTAGCCAGGAGACACTTGGAGATCGACCGGACAGCAAGGTGCGCGATGAGTTAATTGAGTTTTATGAAAAACACTATTCCGCCAACATTATGCGTCTGGTACTTGTCGGGCCACAATCCCTGGCCGATCTTGAAAACTGGGCGACAGAGAAATTCAGCACCATTGTAAATCGCAAAGCCAAAGCTCAACACACAGATATTAATCTCTACCCTGAAAACCTTTTACCCGCAGTACTCGAGATTGAGCCGGTAAAAGAATTTCATCAGCTTGTGATGCATTTCCCTATTCCAGACCCGGACCAGCATCGCAATAAAAAACCACTGTATCTGATCGCACACCTGTTGGGTAACGAAGGTGTTGGCAGCCCGTTATCACTGCTAAAACAAAACGGCTGGGCGGAAGGTTTAAGTGCCCGACAAGGAGTGAGGTTTGATGATCAGGGCTCATTCGAAGTGGCAATTTCATTGACTCCTGACGGATTTGCAAATCGTCAGCAGGTAATAGCCACTGTTTTTGAATCAATCTCATTAATAAAAAAGGAAGGTGTACAGGAGTGGATTTTTGACGAACAAAAACGACAGCTTGAGCTCGCGTTCCAGTTTCAGGAACCGATAGCACCTGCACCCTATGCACGTTCTCTGGCTGGCAGTCTGCACCGCTATTCGGCTGAGGAAGTACTCAGCGGCCCATACAGACTGGATTCGTTCGATGAAGCGCTGATACGTGAGCATCTTGACTATCTGGTACCAACAAACCTTTTGATTATGGAAACATCACCTCTGGTTGAGGCAAACGAGACTGAACAGTGGTTCCAGGTCCCTTACAAACTTGAGTCTCTCGATCCTGAAACGGTGAATAAGTGGGCAGCACAACCACTAACGGGAAAAATCAAACTTCCATTGCCCAATCCTTTCTTGCCCGAAGATCTCGCTTTGCTCGACGCTGAGACCGACGCAGAAAAACCCGTGCTAATTGAAAAACCGGGATTACAGTTGTGGTTCAGTAACGATTCTGATTTTGGCGCACCCCGTGCGAACCTTTACTTCAGTATTCGATCACCAATGGCTCGCGGTAGTGCACGCAACGTGGTGATGGCCGGGCTTTTTGTCGAGATGATTCGCGAACAGTTAAATGAATTTTCTTACCCGGCATCACTTGCCGGTCTTGACTACAACATCTACAGACATCAGCGCGGAATAGGTGTGCGTATAACCGGCTACAACGATAAACAAGCAGTCTTGTTAGAAACCGTAATGGGTACCATAAGAGAACCGGATTTCAATGAACCAACCTTTGAGCGCCTTAAGAAACGATACATACGCAGCGTGAATAACCGGCAGAAGAACGACCCTTCCCGGCTGGCCATCAACGGGGTGATGAATTCGTTGAGACTAGCCAGCTGGACAGACGAGCAGTTACTTGCGGCAGTAGCGGACGTTAAATACAGCGATATGACAGGCTACAACAAGCTGCTACTGGCCGAGAATGAAGTGGTGTCACTGGTACATGGAAACGTTAACAAGTCAGTCGCAACAGACATCGTTAAGCTGATTGAGAATTTGTTGGTCGACACAACGCCGACTTCTGTTTCGCATCAGTCCGTTGTAAATGTTGAAAACGGCAAACGTTTCGTGACATCAATACCCTCTGATCACAATGATTCCGCTGCGGTTTACTACATTCAACTGGGCGAGCGCGATATCGAGATACGCGCACAGTCATTTCTTTTAGCCAGAATGATCCAATCGCCATTCTTTCATGAGTTGCGTACCGAAAAACAACTGGGATACTCGGTCCAATCGTTTGCGTTGCCAGTAGACAAAATTCCGGGCATGGCGTTTTCGATTCAATCACCGACAACAGGCCCGGTAGAAATTGTTGCAGCTGTAGATGAATTTCTATCGAATTTCGACAAACAGATTGAGTCGTTCGATGAAGAAGAATTTGCCTCTGTTAAAGCCGGGCTGTTAAATCAGATAAACAGAAATGACCAGCGCTTGTCTGACCGCACTAATCGCTACTGGACCGAAATAGATGATCTGCAGTATGAATTCGATTCAAGGAAGAAAATCAGTGTGGCAATAGAAAATACCACTCTTGAAAGTATAAAGTTAATGATGAAAAGGCTGGCAACAGATGCGAACTCGGGCCGAGTTATCGCATACGTCAATGGAGCAGCACTGGAATCGGATGCGAAAGTACCGGAAGGCCTGGCAATTGGCGATATAGACAGCTTTAAAAAACAACAGGAGCATTTTCCACCCCGATAAGAGAAACCATCGCGCCGATACACTGTGATTTTTGTATCCAGCGAGGCTACACAGCAGAGAGTACAGGGTGAGAGGATCAGGGAAAACTTTAGCGCTACTTTCAATTATCCGCCTGTTGGTAATTTCTTTTACCTTCACAGTCATTATTCATCCCGGGCTCTGGCTGGCTTTAGCCGACGGTTACTCGAACGACTATCTGTTTAACCTGTCTGGTCCACAGATTGCTGGACTGACTGTTATAACAGGCATACTCGCATTGTTACTTTTCATCGCTTGTGTGGTGTCGAGTTACCTGTTGTGTAAATGGATTCACTGTTACGTGCCGCGCTGGTTCGTGATTATGAGCTGTATTGCTCTTGCATTACTATTATGCGCCGTGGCTTTGTTGCTCGTACCCCAATTGCACTACCAGTACTATCGAACGTTTATGCCTGATCTGCCTTTACAGTGGGTACCTCTCGGCGATCTGTCAGTGAATACGCTTTGGCGTTATCTGTTGCTACCCGCTGATGACAACACGACTCACCATGCCAAAGGAGTCACCGTGTGGACCTGCGTTACTGCCAGCGCACTGGTTGCCTTTGAAGAAAGTCGAGCAGTATCCCGCAAATACTGACGTTACGGGCCGTTACCAACATTAGGTCGCTGGTCATTGACTGGTCATTATCACTGATATCTGACTTTCACAATTTTCTAACTATTTACATACTTTGCTTTAACTCGTGTCCTCCTGAGCTTGCTCCCATAGGATTTCCGACACCGTGATATTTTCTTTAAGAATTTCCCTTTGAACTCTGTCGCAAATTGCTGTTCGATATTTATGTACGACGCAGGATACTCGTACCGGTAACTTCTCAAACTTTGGAGGTCAGACCCATGAAAAACGAAAATCAGACGACTAGCCTTAATAACGAAGCAGCAAGCATTTATGTTCTCGGCTTTATGCTTTCCTGCTTTCTGGTCGGCGCTGTCACGGTCAGTATTGCCG